>DUCL01000109.1:1985-24928 GCA_012959845.1 Candidatus Poseidoniales archaeon | reverse complement strand
GCCGTCTTCTCATTATTTCATCTTCGGAGAGTTCCTCATCTTCTTCAAACTCTACGATTTCCTCTCGCGCAGGTGTTTCAGCGATATCCTCGAATTCATCAAATGCAAATTCTAAATCAACAGAACTCGCATTTCTAGATCTAATATAAAATAATACAGTTGCCATCAACATTAGTATCACAAAAACTGCAATCCATGGATACTTTACTGTCACGTCAACAAATGTTTCCAGTAGGGTTGGGTCTGGAGGAATTTCCTCAATTAATTGTAGAGTTATTTTATTATCTTCTACCCACCACGGACTCCAAGAAACTAGAAATCCTCGTTCTCCGTCTAATACCACCTTAATTGGGTGGGCTTCGGCCAAATTTGCTATTGAAGCATCTGTTGCTTCAGGTTGGTACAGAAGTGATAGTTCAAGAGGATACTGTGCATCGGGGAATAGGGTGAAAGAAACTTTCAATACCACTTTAATTCTAGTCCTATAATCATCTATTTGTGTTAGGGTCATCCCACTTCTAATATGGCAACTAACAAATCCATTTTCAACTTGCCCGATAGATAGTTCAATTGCGGCTTTCCAAGAGTCGGCAAAATCCTCAGTATCCATATTTTCGCAAATGGAATTTGAGAACATCACTGATTCTGAATGGCTCAATTGCTGGTCTGAGATGACAGATTTACGGGACATATTTCTAATGTGAGATGACTGTTGAGAACTTAATGTGATTACGTCTTCAATTTCCAACGAACTGTGATTAATCCAGACATTGAGGTTTCTAATGTCGTCTTGGTTAGGCACCATTGAACATTCTTCAGCAGTTGAATCACAATTAATATCCCATGTATCCAAAATAGAATCTCCGTCGTCATCAAGATCTATATGGTCAGGGACCATGTCCCCGTCTAAGTCAGCACCATTTACACCATATCCTAACGGTAATTCAGCGGTTCCATAAACTGCAATATTTTGAGTGTCGGTACTGATAAATATTTTTTCTGGAAGGTAGTTGGAATTTTCAATAAAGGCAAAATCTGAAGCACGATGGAAAAGAATAGTCTCTTCTTTTACCTCAAATGTGGAAGTTTCAACCGTTATTATTTTGGCACGGGTTCCAGATTCGATTAAATGAATATACGTGCCATCGCTGGACCAGTGCATTTCACTCCCAGAAATGAAATCACTTTGATGAATGTCTCCTCCGTTCACATCAACCGTTTTTAATATGCCACTTTCGCTAAGTAATCCAATTCTCAAGTCATTATTACCAAATCCGCAACCAACTATTTCACTATTTAATTCCCATTGCTTTCCTGTTGGATTGCCTTGTCTATCCCATAACAATACTCGGCCAGATTCGTCTCCTGACAATATTTCATTTCCGCTATTTGAAAAAGCAATGCAAGATACATCAGTATTATGGCCGCTGGATAGGCTTGCCTCAATACTTAGGTCTGATTTTCGTAGGACATCAACACCATTGTCCGAATTTGGAACTGCCAATACAGTACTATCTGGACTCCAAGAAATGGACTTGGTCTCAGAATTGGAATTGCTATTTACATTTAACAATTGTAGGCTTTCGGCATCGATTAATTGAATGTTATCAGTCCTAACTTCAGAACCAATTAGGGATATTGCAATCGTAGTGCCATCAGGAGAAAATTTCACATCAACAATCTGTCTAATCAATTCAAAACTAGCGATCAATGCATTGTCTTCAATGCTATGTATGGTTAGTACACCATTATATCCAGTTGCTAGTAAGGTGTTATCTGAATTAATATCCACAGCCTGGCTATTTGATGATTCTTGGGTGTTTGACAGACTCCCAGAATAAGATAGCCCAGATGATGTTGCAGCAGAGATTGGTGCGATGATAATTAACAACAGCATCATTATTGATGACAACTGCAAGTCAGTTATTCGGTACATTCGCATATTCGCCCTGTATTGCTGAATACGCAAGGGCTTGAAAACATCTCGGTTAAAAATCCACTAATAGCCATATTTCGTTTCTTGAAACCAATGCCTATCAAAGATTGATGCCGGTTATTTGATGAGGGGACTATTGGTCGGGCGCAATATGCACACTGAGTTACCCCTCGATGCAGACGGGAATATGATTGTCAGAATTGGCCACTCACCAGATCCAGATGATGCTTTTATGTTCCACGCAATGACAACAGGAGCCTTCCCCACCCCTGGATATAATTTTGTTCATGAGTTACAAGACATCGAGACCCTCAATCATCGAGCAATGAAGCAAGAACTTGAAGTTTCAGCGGTTTCCATTCATGCTTATCCAGAAATTTCACAGCATTATGCACTAATGAATTGTGGCGCTTCTATGGGCGAAGGGTATGGACCAATGGTCGTATCAATGAATGGTGTTTCTGAGGAAGAAGTTCGCGCCAATGTCATCGCAGTCCCTGGTATGAAGACAAGTGCCTATCTCGGCCTAAGATTGGCATGGGGGGATTGTCAAGTGCAAGTCGTTGCGTTTGACGAAATTATACCTCGTATTCTCGATGGTACGTATTTATCGGGATTGATTATTCATGAAGGGCAATTGACCTATGTTGAACATGATTTGGAAGTATTGCTAGATTTAGGTGTTTGGTGGAATGAGCGCACTGACGGTTGGCCTATGCCATTGGGCGGAAACGTCGTACGAAGGGATTTGGGTCAACAAGTGATGGAGGATATCACCTTGTACACAAAAATGAGTATTGAGCACGCTATTGCGCATCCTGCAGACGCTTTGGAATTTGCAAAGGCTTGGGGTAGAGGCATTGATGATGAAACAAACAAAGAATTTGTATCTATGTATGTTAATGACAGGACAATAGATTATGAAAATGAAGGAAGGTCCGCTGTACGCCAATTCATCAAAGAAGGTCAAGAACTCGGCCTCATCGATTCCAATTTCGATACCGAAAGCATGAAGTTTATCGGCGCACCAGAATAATTTAGTGATATTATGGATGTTGTAGGCGGGACTCCTAAAGTTAGTCAATACGGCTCTGTTGACCCTGAGCCACCATCCCTAGAGATAGATATTGAAAAATTGAAGCTCCAACTATTGGATGAGAATAATCAAATGTTTCTACGTATGCGAACTGTATTCTCTTTGAGAAATATTGGTTCAGATGAAGCATGCTTAGCCCTATGTTCCGCCTTCGCCACAAAAGTGCACTATTACGCCATGAATTAGCCTATGTTCTTGGACAAATGCAAAATAATGTTGCGCTTCCAACATTGATAGAACGCTTGAGCGATTTAGAAGAGCATATTATGGTTAGGCATGAGGCGGCTGAAGCGATGGGGGCAATCGACGATCATTCTGCTAAGCCTACATTGGAAAGATTTCTTAGCGATGTAAATATCGAGGTTGCAGAGTCATGTGAAGTAGCACTGGACTTGCTAAATTGGTGTCGTACAGCAGAATGGGAAGATACTTCTTGGTAAGGATTCAATGCTCAAGTTCAAAGACTAGCCAGCACCCGCATAATTTAGAGGCAACCACTATGCCACACGAACATATTCAATTGGCCCAGACCCCTAATGGTGAAATTGGGCCACGCTGCCATACATGTGGAGAGCGTTTGACTTTTGGAAATGCAATGGTTGTTGACAAGTATTACATGTGCTGGAAGCATTATGTTGAAGCAACAGGCGCTGATACGGTAACTACCATCAATGAATCCGAAGGAAGATTTTGGATGCACAAGGAATAGTATTCACTTAGTTCAAAAACTGTCACCTTCTGTCCGTATACCGGAGGGTAACAAATGTCAACAGGTTGGGCTAGATTCGCGCATCGTTTTGGCCAATATTATCGTACTTCCGAATTCTGGACACCCCCTAGATTAAAATCAAGGGAATGGATGTTTATTCCATTTGGAGGTGCCTCCCCCATAAGGCACAAAGGTTTCACAGATATGCAAGATGTTAGAGCATTCTTAAGCGAAAGGGCAATGCATTCTTGTTTCTATTCAACCGCATATTGGAAAAGGCCGTATGAGATGAAAATGGCCGACAAAATATGGCAAGGTGCTGATTTGATTTTTGATTTAGACGGTGACCACTTACCTGGTGTGACCGACAGGGACTTTCCAGGAATGTTAGAGGTCATTCAGGAACAAGGGTGGAGTCTATGGAATGATTTTTTACAGCCTGAATTCGGCTTTGATGAAAAATATTTACAAGTCACTTTTTCAGGACATAGAGGTTTTCATTTACACTATCGAGATCCGAAATTATTCCACCTAGATTCCGAGGCAAGAAGAGAATTGGTTTCGCATATTCGCGGTGAGGGTGTCGATGTTCAAAGTGGGATGTCGAGATTCAACGATACAGATTCACAAGGTTGGTCAAAGAGAATCAGAGATGGTGCAGATGACATGATTGAAAAATTACAAGCGATTTCAAATCAGCATGGAGATTATTCATCGGTGTTAAAAGATTTAGAGCATGGTCTAAAGTCTCAATATAAGAGGGAAGGGCCAACCTCTCAAAGAAGTGCAGCATCAATAATAAAATTAGCAGAATTAGTAAACCATGAAGCGAGAGTGAATAGAATTAAAGGTGGCAATTTTGCCGCACTAGGTAACTACCAAGGATTGTTTCTCAATTTGTTAAAAACTGATTCTTCTGTTGTTCTTGGTAATGCAGGTGAAACAGATGAGGTTGTTACAATTGATACTAGAAGGCAAATTAGATGGCCTACATCTCTCCACGGTAAAACAGGAATGAGAGTCAGTGAGTTTCCTCTTGGACGTTTGGACCCCGATGGTTCAAATCCGTACAGGCCACTGTTAGAGGCATTTGCTTTAGGTGGCCAAGATAAATTGCGAGTGGAAATAATTGTCGATGATGCAATCGCGGAGTTTGAACAAAAAAGATACGATTTGTCAATGGGTCAAAACATCGAATTAAGTGAGGCAGGAGCGACATTTTTAGTTTTGAAAGGATGGGCGAAAATAGCATAATCGGTAAGAATGATTTTGCAATGAAATCATTTTCTCACATACTCCTTCACCGGTAAGGTTCAAGGGTAGAGTTTGCCCCACCGTAGGTGGGGTGAGCCGTATGAGTCAGCAAGATGATGAAAAAACCGATGGGAAATTACCACCGATAGGGGCTATTCCTCTTCCGCTTATGCCGCCATTACCTCCAATGCCAAATATGGAATCTCAACTTCCACCGGCCCCACTACCACCTGCACCTGCTATGGATGCAGCACTACCTCCAATGCCACTACCACCTGCACCTCTGCCAGTTGAACTACCACTCCCTGCGCCGTTGCCTATCCCAGAACAACTTCCTGAAATCGCCGCCGTTGTTGCTGAATCAGCAGAACCACAAAGCGAATCATCCTATGGTGAACTTTGGGCAAAACGTTCAGATAAACCTCTTCAACAAATTTATGGACATATTGACCGCATTACAAATTCAGACGCTGGTTCACTGTTGGATAGATATGCAGATCGTTTTGGACATTCCTTAGACCGCGATATTATTGTCTTGAGAAAACAAGCGATGGATGACAAAATATCAGAGGTAAGAGATGCACCAACTGTTGAATTGTTGAGTGAAGAATCCAGTGAACTAGAAATTAGTGATGATATGGAATTGTCGGAGCAATTGGAAGCTGTGGAAAATGAATTGCGCTCATTAAAGCCCGAATATCAAGCAGCCAAGAGTTCCGGTGATGTCGAATTACTATCTCAACTAAAGCCTCAATTGGAAGCACTAATAGGTCATCGGAAGGAATTGCAGGCCATTATTGCTGCAGGTGGCGAAAATATCGCAGCCGAGGAAACAGTGGTTGCTGAGGAAGCAGATGGCGATGACATCTTTATTTCATTCGTCGCAATTGTTGATGATTTATTAGGTTCAAATCTGCCTGAAGATGTCGTTGAAGAATTCGTTGCTAGCCCTGATTTCCAAATTTATCAACAAGTCGGTAGCGACCCACAATCTGCGGATGAAGAATTGCGAGCCGCGTTCTTTGCCATCGTAGATGGGCAATTAGGAAATATGGATGGCGCAGACATCCAAGTATTCGTTGAATCAGAGCAGTTTGAAATTTATCAAGCAGTTGGAAATATGTATTAATGAGCGTGAGAAAATGGGATTACTCGATAAAGCAGGAAATGTTGGAAAAACGGAAGACAAACCAAAGGCAGTAGCAAAGGCCATACCGAAAGCAGTAGCAAAAGCTGTGCCTAAAGCAGTAGCAAAGGCGCCAGTAAAAACAACCGTCTCTAATAAAGCAGCGAAACCGGTAAGGGCAAAGAAAGTAAAAGCGGCACGAACAACTGGATTACCAGAGGGGTATGAATTAGCCTCGATCATGAATCGCTCAATCAGTTGGTGGGTAAATATCGCCGTCAATTTCTCAGTTCTCAGCGTTGCCATTGCTATGATGTTGAATAATACAAGTGTAACAACAACGATTCTAGTTGCAGCTTCAGGAATATTGATCATTCTTAATGTAATAGTAATTCCATTGAAGACAGGTAGAACAATCGGTCACTTTGTCTCAAGAACAAAATATATCACTGCCAATGGCGAAAAAGCAAATGTTTTCCATTCAATTTTAGCGAACACAGTAGGATTATTTGCCTTGATGGGAATAATAATGGTCGGAATTACTTATGGCGAGGGAGTCACTAGTAAGGATTACATGGGTATCACTTCTATTATAATGGGAATGATTTTTATCATTCTCTGGTTCGTAAATAGAAACTTCAAGAAAAACAGTGATATGGATCAAGGTCTCTATGACATAATGTTTAGGGCTTATTTGGTAAAGCACATACCGGTAGAAGGTGAAGCCGCAACAGGTATCTGGGGAAGACTTGAGAATGCTGGAGATTGGGGAGACAAGATGATTTCTAAGAGAGAAGCCAATGCTATAAAGGCTGAAGAAAAGGCTGCTATCAAGGCTAAAAAGGCTGAAGAGGATGCAAAACAAAAATCTAAGGACGAAACAAAAAAGTCAAAGGATGAATAAATCAATTCTTGATGATAATCATGTTTAGTAAATTTGGATATGGTAGATTCATACTATTATTGGCGCTACTGGCCATCACAGTTTGCATTCAATTTCTAATGCACTTTCCACTTGCCGCCAATATACCATTTTTATTTGTTGTAGGTGCAATACTCGTTTATCTCTATATTGAAATTATTGTTAGTAATATATTTAAGCAACCAATAAATCGAAAGCCAAGTATTGAAAAAGAATCTTGGAAAGTGTTGAATGTTAATTGCCGAGGAGTTGAAGCGAGAGCATTGCTTAATCGCAGAGAGGGTAGTGGGCCGTTGTTATTGATGGTTCATGGTTGGAAGAGTAGTGCTGAGTCTGTGCGCGAACGTGCAGAATGGTTCTGTGAGCAAGGCTGGCATGCCTTGATTGTAGAAATGCCTGGCCATGGTAAGGCAAGACCTGTAGACAAATGGACCGCCTTCCGAGTAGTAGAGCATACGGTTGAATTAATGGATGCATTAAGCAGTAAATTGTCACAAAATGAAATCACTGAGATTGTATTTTATGGGCACTCAATGGGTGGATTTATTGGACTTAATCTATCAAAAAGAATCGACCAATATCAATGGGGGACAAAAATGAAAGGATGGATTCTTGAGTCGCCTATGACCAAATATTCTTCAATATTTGAAGAGTCTTTGAGGGAGTCAAAAATTCCAAAAATCCTTCATATCGCAGTTCAACAGCGATTATTTGTACAATTTGGTGCCCTCCATCCCAATGAAGAACCAGTCCAATTACTTTCGCAATTGGATACTCCTCTTTGGGGCTTGCCAAAACAACCGACATTGATCATACAAGCAGCAGAAGATAATATTCTTGGAAGAACTCATTACGACCTACTTGTAACTTCAATGAAAGAAGCTGGGAGAGAGAGTATTCTCGAGGCACATCTATTAGATCAATTACCTCATACAGGAGCGCAAGTTAATAGCGCAAGAACCAAGATTATTGAGCGATGGATAAATGAATTACTAATTCAATAATCATTCTTCATTAGAGCCATTTACAGTTTCCGCTTGTTCTTTCGCTAATTCCCGCATATCATCAACTTCATCCAATTCATCGACAATTTCCTCGCCGAGTAATGTCTCAAGTACATCTTCCATAGTGACTATTCCAGCAGTTCCGCCAAATTCATCTCTTACAATTGCAAATTGCTGCCTCTTCTCCAGCAAAAATTCAAGTGCATGATCTACGGACTTGTCGGCATTAATTGATACAGCAGGCTTCAGGAACTCACCGATTAATTTACTAGATTCATCCCTACTAGCAGCCATTAAGATTTCAGAACGAATGACAATACCCGAAATATCATCAATTGATTCCTCATAGATTGGGATTCTTGAAAAACGAATGATTTTGTTGTCTTGTAAAATTTCTTCTATGGTAGCTGATGATTTGAATGTGGTCATCACTACTCTTGGAGTCATTATTTCACTTACGTTAATATCTCTTAATTTTAACAAATTATGAATTACCGTTTCTTCATCTTCTTCAAGTATGCCTTCTTCTTCACCCAAGTCAACAATAGCAACAACGTCATCTCGGGTGACAAGTGTGTTGCTTCCTTTAGGAAGTAATGATTTCAATATTTGAATCGGAATGATGATAATTACTAGTAACTTTACTAAATATATTAGCACAAGACCAGTAATCGGTGCCAATTGCTTCCAATATGCTGTACCCAATGTTTTTGGAATTATTTCAGAGAAAAATAAGACTGCGAGTGTCAGTATAATTGATGCTATTGTAAGATAATCATTCTCAGGCCAAATCGCCTGAACTTGTGAACCAACACCAGCAGCACCCATTGTATGAGCAATTGTATTCAAAGTTAGGATTGCCGTTAGAGGTTTTACAGCATCATCATCCTTTAAGTGAGCCCACATATCACCAGATTTCTTTCCTTCTTTTTGAATTACCGCGATATATGTGTGAGGGACTGACAATACCACCGCTTCAAGTATTGAACAGATAAATGAAACTCCCAGCGCCATAGCGGCATAAATGACTAGTAAAGTGATGTCCATTTGTAGTCAGCGACTCCTGGCCCCAATGTGGGTAAGTAGTAGTTGAGAGGTGATAGTTCTTCATAATAACCCAATAATATGATGGATTTTGAATTATTATTGAATGTTGATATTCGCCATCCCCTGCTATTTAGATGTTGGAAAACTCATGCGAGCATAGTATTACAGGGGTGAAACTCAAGAAGGACATCACGCCCGCATTAAATTAGGGATTGCTATGGCAGATGAGCATGTGTTGATTTGTGTTGCTTGGCCATATGCTAATGGCCCACTGCACTTAGGGCATGTTGCTGGCTGTTATTTACCCCCTGATATTCAAGCGCGCTTTGAAAGAGCACGTGGAAATAGAGTCCTAATGGTGTCGGGAAGTGATGAACATGGAACTCCTATTACAGTAACTGCTGAACAAAAAGGAATAGACCCTCAGCAAGTTGTTGATGAATACCATGCTATCAATTCCAAGGCACTACTTGACCTTGGATGTAGTTGGGAACCAAATATTGACCCAAGAGGCGTTGAATTCGGCGGCTCACTATTCAATCGAACTTCAGATCCAATGCATAAACAAATCGTGCAGGATAATTTTACTTCATTGATGAATGCAGGGTTATTCGAAAGAAAGACCACACAGCAATATTATGAGGCAAATAGCGACGGCAGTGGTAGATTCTTACCCGATAGATATGTAGAAGGAATTTGCCCCGCCTGCAACGAAGATGGCGCTAGAGGAGACCAGTGTGATGCTTGTGGAGCCACATATGAATCAACCGAATTAAAAAATCCAATTTCCAAAATGAATCCAGATGCTAAGATAGAAATCAAGGATACCGATCATTTCTTTTATCGATTGGACTTGTTTCAACAATCTTTACAACAGCACGCATCAGAAAGGCAGTCTGTTTGGAAAGCAAATGTGAGAGCCATGACCAAACAATGGTTGGATATGGGTTTGAGGCCGCGAGCGGTCACTAGAGACCTTTCCTGGGGTATTCCTTTGCCTTTGGCAGGAAACGAATGGGATGGGAAATGCGTATATGTTTGGTTTGAAGCAGTACAGGGATACTATTCATGTGCAAAAATTTGGGCCCTGCGCCATGCACAGAAAGCCGGACACCCTAGTGGGCAAGATGCCTGGAAAGATTGGTGGTGTGTTTCTGATGACGGAACAAGTCCTAGACATTTATACTTCTTAGGCAAAGATAACATTCCATTCCACACAGTAATATGGCCGGCGTTAATATTGGGACTGAATCATGCTTCAAAAGGGAAGACAGTTGAAGACTCTATAGAAATGCCATCGAGCGGAGAATTGGCGTTGGAAGCTAATGTTCCTGCTATGGAATACCTAATGTTATCAGGTGGGCAATTTTCAAAATCGCGTAAACACGCTGTTTGGTTGCCATCATTCCTTGAAAGATATAATGCAGATTATCTCAGGTATTATTTGTCAATTAATATGCCGGAAAATCATGATACTGACTTTAACTGGCCTGATTTCGTTGAAAAAATAAACAGTGAATTGATTGCAGCATATGGGAATTTCGTTCATCGCGTCTTAACATTAGGTGCACGCTTACCAAGCGGTGAAAATGGACCATTAGCCGAAATTGAAGTATCCCAATTAACCGCGCCACACCGTATGAAATTGGAGGAGATTCATGCATCCATCACCGATTCTTTGACAAGACACCGATACAAAGAAGCGTTGCGCCATGTAATGTCTGCAGCGCAATACGGCAATCAAATTCTGCAAGCCGCAACACCGTGGAAATATCTCAAAACAGATGATGATTCAGATGAAAAGAAACAATCATTATCCACCCTTGCATTTGGTTGGAGGCTCTGTAGATTTTTGGCAATTACATCTCAACCATTCCTGCCATTCAGTTCTGCAAAATTATGGAAGGCTCTAGGTCAAACAGGCGATGTCAGCCTTGTTTCATGGGATGATGCAATTAATTGGGATGTCGCAATGACTTGGAATGACGAATCACCAATACCTCTCTTTGAACGTCTTGATTTAGATACTATTTTGGAAAGTGAAAAATCTTTGGCCGATACAGATGCAGAAAAATCAGATAGCAATCCAGTACACGTAGTAAAAGGCAGCAAAAAAAACAAAAAGGAGACTAAGGAAATGAGTGAAGCACCAGAAGGAATAGCGTATTTAGATTTCGAGACATTTATGCAAGTAGATCTAAGAGTGGGAAAGATATTGAGCGTTGACGATCACCCCAATGCAGACCGATTATATGTAGTGAAATTAGATGATGGAAGTAAAGTTGAGAGGACAATATGTGCAGGACTAAAGCAATATTATCAACCTGATGAAATGGTCGGTAAGAGTGTCGTATTTGTTGCTAATTTGAAACCGAGGGCGTTGAGAGGAGTTACATCAGAGGGAATGATGTTGGCCGCTGATGATGGACAAGATGGTGTGCGGTTAGTTACGATAGACGGCGATATTTCTACCGGCTCACAAGTTCGTTAACTACAAACCAAGCCGTGAGTTTACAGCTTTCATCGATGCTTTAGAGAGCATTCTGGATTCATCTAGTATGCTTGGAGATAATTTCCTCATATTGACTCCCATATCTTCAGGAATTGAGGATAAATTGATTTCAACATTGAATAATGCACCCTTTACTGCTGCACTTGCCAGCAATGCTGCGACTCCTACATCAGATGCTGCATTTCCATTACCTTTTTCAGCCAAATCCGGTAGATGCCTAAGGAGTGAGAGTCCAATCATTGCAGTTTCAAATGGCACTTCTGCTGCTTTCAGCGTACTTTGGCGAATACAATTTCTTCGAACTTCTTTATCTTCATCGGTTTCCTTAGGCATTTTGAAACAAGCCATTACAGCATCAAACGAATCACTATCTTCTGTGGCTAATTCACCAGCGCGACTCATTATGGGAACTGCAGCATTTTGCGCATCTTCCGCAATTTGCCATCCGTCTTGCCATTTCTCCTTATCGATGGTTAAATCTGCAACCATGCAGGTCAGTGCTGCTGCCTGTCCAAGCGCAATGGCTGCAGCAGTTCCTCCACCAGGTGTCGGTGAGGATGAAGCAAGTGATGCTTGGAAGTCGCGCAAAGTCATATCCATCCAATCCATCATTCCACCGCCTTTGCTACTGCCCATTCAATTATTCTATCTTTTGCCTCAAATGGCGATAGTTGTGAAAGGCCTAAACCTTCAATTGCCGCGAGTACCAGTTCCTTTTCATCAGTGACTCCTTCTGGGGCATACCACTTACCTGAATCAAGCATTGCCGAAAGCGGAACAAGTCCGACTAATTCACTACCAGTTGCGCTGGTCTGGTGATCTGCTGCAATACTCTTACAAGCCTCAAAAGCAATATGCATTGGGCAGGCAACCACATCTCTCAAATTCATTGAAACTTGTGAAATGCCGTGACTTTCTAAGGTAACACCCATCCCTTGCACCATTGGTAACATACCTGGAATTCGAGTTCTTCTTCCGTCGGATTGTTTTAGCAATCTTCCGGTAGACCTAACCAATGAGCCAATTTTTTTGGCAACAATTGCATCAGATTCATCTATGTTTACATTATATGCAACGAGAATTGTCCTTGAGCCAATTGTAATTCCACCAGAGCGGGCACAATTTTCATTCCACGCCATAGGTCCAAAGTCGGGCAAGCGAGTTGTGTCCAAATGGCTTGTTTCACCACCGCTCATTCTTGCTTGTAGGCCTTCATACTGTTCCTTTCGTAGCGTGGACAATAGTTTTCTATCATCATGAGTCGCTGCAAAACCGTATAAAAATGTTGGAACTTCACATTCACTACCTACTCTATTCGCCAACTTCTTTGCTAATTCTGAACACTGCTCCATAGTAATTCCCTGTAAAGGGACAAAGGGGCAAACATCGACAGCGCCTAGCCTAGGGTGCTCTCCTTTGTGCAATCTCATATCGATGTGTTTTGTTGCAGCCTTGATTAATTCAAATGCGCCTTCTGATACTGGTTCCGGCTCACCCGCTAGTGTAATGACGGTCCTATTGTAGTCAGCATCTGCCTCAACGCCTAACACGGCGCAACCAGAAACATTTCTAGCAGCCTGTACTATTAATTCGATTTTTTCAGTGTCAATTCCCTCAGAAATGTTGGGTACACACTCAACAATTGTTGCTACCATGTACGAGGGTTAACTCATAAGGGCTTTGAATGTTGACAAAGGCTGGCTTCAGAAAATCAGCCATAAAGTGCCTCGGGGGTTGATGAAGTACCACCCTGTGACCTTTTGCTATTGACTCTCTTAACAGCACCGAGTATGTCCTTTTGTGTAACGGCGTCTCTTTTGTCTCTAATGGCGATCATACCTGATTCAACACAAGTTGCCTTCAATTCAGCACCCGAATAACCTTCGGTTAATTCAACAATTCTTTGAACACTAATTCTCTTTGTATTCATCTTTTTGATATGCAATGAAAGTATAGCACTTCTTGCCTTTTCATCCGGCATAGGAATTTCAATGATTCGGTCAAAGCGGCCCGGCCTTAACAGCGCATCATCCAAAATGTCAGGACGATTTGTTGCCGCGATTATCTTTACATTTTCTAACGAGTCAAAACCATCAAGTTCGGCAAGTAATTGCATCAAAGTTCGTTGTACTTCTCTATCGCCACTTGTTGACCCATCCAATCTTTTTGCACCGATTGCATCAATTTCATCAAGGAAAATTATTGATGGTGACTTTTCTTTGGCTAGTGAGAATAATTCTCTGACCATTCTTCCACCTTCGCCTATATATTTCTGGGCTAATTCGCTACCGACCATACGGATAAATGTGGACTCAGTATAATTGGCTACAGCCTTTGCAAGTAGTGTTTTTCCACAGCCAGGTGGGCCAACTAATAGAATCCCTTTCGGAGCTTGAATTCCGATCTTAGCGAATAATTCCGGTGAAATTAATGGCAATTCTATCGCCTCTCTAACGGCCTCAATTTGTTCGTCTAATCCGGCAACATCTTCGTAGGTAACCTCGGGTTTCTCAACCATTTCAGCACCACTGACCATCGGGTCCCAAGCATCATGCAATACTTCGATAATAGCCAATGTCTCTTGATTCAGCGCAACCCTTGTGCCCGGTTTTAATTTATCTGGGTCTATCCTTTGATTCAAAGATACTTGGAAAACGGTACCATTTGATGAACGTACAATCGCTCTATCAGTATCCAATACATCCTGTAGAGTACCAATAATCAAAGGTGGATTTCGCATTGATTTTACTTCATCATCCAACCTATTAGCCCTCTTTTTGAGACTTCTAACTTCAGATTCTAAGTGCGCTCTATCATTGATTAGAGTTTGTGCTTCCTCTTGCAGAACTCGGTAATCATTCTCAAGTTTTTTTAGGTCGTCATCTGAATTTATTGGCTCAGTGCCACCGCTTCTCTCGACTTCACTACCCATGCGACCAATCAATGGTTGAGGCGACACCGTATGAACTCCTCGCTTGATGATACAAGAAAATGGCTGTTCCGAAGGCTTCAAAGTATCCCGACTATTATTACATCTTACAGGCGACTGTGGCGGATGCGATATTATGGCAGATTGTGAGTTATGTGGGGCTATGAAGGTCGGAGTCAAGTTGGTGAAAACCGGCAAAACCGAGGTTACTGCTTGTAGCAGATGCATTGAGAAATTGAATCTTGGTCCAAAACCAGTTGCACCAGGATTAGCCCGTGCTTTTGCTTCTACTCCGGCAACTGGAACATCATATTCATCCAATCGCTCAAACCCACGCAGAGGAAATAATATTATGGAGCGTTCTGAAAAGGACCTTGCTGATGATTTTTCTCTGCGTATTTCTTCTGCACGTAAACAAAAGAATTGGAATCAAATCTGCAGAAGCGGGAAAGCGTCCGACTGACTCGGTTATCAGAAAGTTTGAACGGATATTGGGAATTACATTGATGGTTGAGCATAAATCCATTGATACCCGAGTATTGGATGACAGCCCATCTCGTAGGGGAAGAACTCTTGGAGATTACTTTACCAAAGAGAGGTGATAGTTTGCAGCAAATACCAGTCCATGCTATTTGGTTAGCACAGGATGACCCCAAGAAGAACACCGTGGTCAGAGCATCGAAAAGAGGTGATATAGTAATGCATAAGCGTATCAATACTGTACCTAGAAAAGGATTCATTTTGGAGCCATTATGTGGAAAGGTGTTTGGCCCCGAAGATCACGATACCCTACTAAACAAAGGAGGCGCAATCGTCGGTTTGGACTGTAGTTGGGCTCACATAGAAGAGAGTGTTGCACAGGTGATGAAGCGAACTAGATTGCAACCGAGAATGTTGCCACTACTATTGGCTGCAAATCCGGTTAATTGGGGAAAACCTAGCAGATTAACTACTGCGGAAGCGTTAGCAACAATTCTTTACCTAATTGGAAGAGAACAACAAGCAAGACAAGTATTGGGTGCTTTTAGATGGGGAGAACGATTTTTTGAATTGAATAAGGAGCCGCTTGAGGCATATGCTGCTGCAAAATCAAGTGCCGAATTAGTTTCATTACAATTTGAATTCTTTGATATTGATAGGTCGTCAATTGAATCAAACTAATGGGGGTGACAACGTGAGTGATTTGCACAGAAAAATCGGCGTCTCTCGATGGGATGGAAGCAATTTCATTGTGGACCAAGATTGTATAGCAATTGAAGCATTAGTTACAGTTAGAATTAATGGTAATGTTGTTGCAAACTTGTTGGCCTCACCGGCTGATTTAGAAGATTTGGCAATCGGTCATTGTATTGCAGAAGCAAAAATGAGTGAGATTAGTGTCGATGACTTCATCATTTCAATAGATGAAACTGGAGCACATTTCTTAGATATTTCTACTTCCGATGACATATCCTCATTGAAACCAGATGAGAGAATAATCACTAGCAGTTGTGGCGCTTGTGATAGAGATGGTGTAGAAACTCTCATGTCCACCATTCCAATAGTAACCACCTCTACAGTAAAATTCTCTGCAATTGCAGTAAATGAGGCGATTGTAGAAATGAAACAACGCCAAATTGGCTTTTCCATAACAGGAGGTATTCACGCAGCTGGATTGATGGATGGTGATGGTAAATTAATTGCCGTTAGAGAAGATATCGGTCGTCATAATGCAGTTGACAAAATATTTGGTCACGCCCATAGGAATGGAATCGACATCAATCAGCACGCACTACTATTGTCTGGGCGATGCGGCTGGGATATCGTTGCTAAATCAGCAAGAATGAATTGTCAATTAATTGCTAGCATTGGTGCTTCCTCCACTTTAGCAATTGAGTCAGCGCGCCAATCAAATGTCACAATATTTTCCTTTGTCCGTTCCGATAAAGGAGTGCTAATTGGCCAGTCAAGTCGTCTTAAGTGAACAAACATTGAGTAGTAAAGTGCGAGCGCGTTGATTTAGAGCCTGTAGAGGAAGTGTGATTATGGGCGATATTGGATATTGGCAATTACTTCGCTCCAATGGAAATTATCGTAGCCTATGGCTGGCTTCAGTAATTTCGATGTTGGGTGAATGGTTCAATACCATCGCACTGTTTTTCTTAATACTGGAATATACCGGCTCAGAATTTTTATTGGGGTTCCTATTCACTGTTAGGATGATCTCATTCGCCATATTCCAGCCATTTATCGGATTGCTTGCCGATAGATATAATCGTAAAATAATGATGATGGCGACCAATATTGTTCAGGTATTTTTAGCGCTTGGCTTCATTCTTGTCGACAGTGCTTCGGATATGTGGTGGATGATATCATTATCGGGATTGATGATGTTATTACATGGAGCATATATGACCGCAGAAAGGGCCGCAATACCTAATGTCGTTAGTCCGGAACATTTGACTACAGCAAATGCGCTAGATGCAGCCTCATGGTCTACAGCATTGTGTATTGGTGCATTATTAGGTGGAATTGTTGTTTCTCAGTGGGGTGCCGATGCAGCGTTTATTATTGATTCGGCCACATTTGCTATAGGGGCTCTTCTACTAATTCCTGTAAAGATTGAGCAAAATGTTGAGGAAGAGATGAAGACACCTCTATTCAAAACAGCATTTGCAAATATCAAGCGTGGTTGGTTGAGAGTATATACTGAATCTCGATTATTGAGAATTGTTTTTGCTAAATCCTCTTGGAACATTGCTGGAGGTGCATTGGCGGGGGTGTTCTTGGTATTATTAGGTGCAGAAACTGATGGATACGGGGCTGCAATGGGTTTCGGAATATTCTTTTTCGCTAGAGGAGTAGGGACAGGCCTTGGACCTATTATTGCTAGAAATGTATTGAAGGATGAGTCAAAATGGCCTGGTTTAATTGGTAAATTAGTTATTGTAAGCGGTGCTTTCTACATATTGGTATCTTTGACTTTGGAAATTAATTTGCTATTGACAGTTAGCCTCATTCTCCTTGCCCATGCGGCCAGTGGTGCTAATTGGGTTCTTTCAACAATAATGACTCAGCGTTGGGTAGAGGATGAAATGAGAGGCAGAGTGTTTTCCATTGATATGCTGTTTATGTCTATTGCATTTTCCATTTCCACCTCAGTCGCAGGATATTTAGTGGAACATCACAACCTTGGGATCGCTGATGGAATACTATTCTTTGGTTCATTGATGGTGCTATCTGGAATAATGTTTACATTATGGAATCCTGGTGATTCAAAAAGCGCTACTCACTCTTAGGAGCAACAATGCTCAAAGACAGGCTGAGATGACCCTGTGTTATGTCGGAAGAGGCCGCCTCTATCCTTGCCACTTGCCTCGTCACCGGCATTCCCGACGAGTTACCCGAAATGCCTCAATGGGATGATACGGTAGATCACGCGCCAGCAAGAAGGCAAGTATTGACTCAACAAGAGAAACAATTAGCAATTAGAAATGCATTGAGATATTTTCCAAAACACTTACACGAAATACTTGCGCAGGAATTTATTAAAGAATTGAATTCATTTGGAAGGGTAATAATGTGGCGTTATCGTCCAACCGAATATGAAATGAAAGCATACCCAATAGATAATTATCCAGCAAAATGCAAACAAGCGGCTGCGATAATGTTGATGATTCAAAATAATTTGGACAAACAGGTAGCACAATTTCCACATGAATTGATAACTTATGGAGGAAATGGTGCTGTATTCCAAAACTGGGCTCAATATCGAATCGTTATGAAATATCTGACACAGATGACTGAACAGCAGACATTGGTCATGTATTCAGGTCATCCTCTTGGCTTATTTCCTTCCAGTCCAAGTGCGCCAAGAGTCATCGTTACCAATGGCATGGTAATCCCAAATCATTCCTCTCCTGAAGATTATGAAAAAATGAATGCTTTGGGAGTAAGTCAATACGGTCAAATGACCGCTGGTTCTTACATGTATATTGGTCCGCAAGGGATAGTCCATGGCACTACGATCACTCTGTTAAACGCAGCTAGGATAAAACTGGGATTAACGGGTGATGAAGGTCTTGAAGGTACTACTTTCGTAACTTCTGGTTTGGGCGGTATGTCAGGCGCACAGGCCAAGGCTGCCGTTATTGCTGGTGCTTCATGCATTATCGCAGAAGTAAACCCTCATGCAGCGAGGAAAAGGCAGCAGCAAGGTTGGTTGAGTACTATAGCCGATAGTGTTGATGATGCAATAGACAAAATGCTCCTTTCTGCTAAGAATAGGGAGGCTATTTCAATTGGCTATGTTGGAAATATAGTAACACTATGGGAAAGGTTGGCGGAAAGAAATGTACAAGTTGACTTAGGAAGTGACCAAACATCACTTCACAATCCATGGCAAGGCGGATACTTTCCTGTTGGATATGACTATGATAGTGCCTCATTGATGATGTCAGAACAACCACAGAAGTTCTGTGAGGAAGTGAAAAAGAGCCTCATAAGGCAAGCAAAGGCCATTAACCAACTATCCAAAAGAGGAATGTATTTTTGGGATTATGGCAATGCATTCCTCCTCGAAGCGAGTAGGGCTGGCGCGGATGTAATGAATGACGATGGCAGTTTTAGATATCCGTCATACGTTGAAGATATTATGGGGCCAATGTGCTTTGATTATGGATTTGGCCCGTATAGATGGGTTTGCTGTTCAGGAGATCCTCGCGATTTGGTAGAATCTGATGCCATTGCTTGTGAAGTACTTAGTGAAATGATTAAGCAATCACCAATTGAGATTCAGCAGCAGATGAAGGATAACATTCGATGGATTGAGCAGGCTGGCTCGAATAAGATGGTTGTTGGTTCTCAAGCGCGTATTCTTTATGCGGATGATGAAGGAAGGCGACGAATCGCTTCAGCAATGAATAAAGCAATTGCTTCAGGGCGAATTTCCGGACCTATCGTATTGGGGAGAGATCATCATGATGTTTCTGGAACTGATTCCCCGTATAGAGAAACTGCAAATATTTCCGATGGTTCGATGTTTACTGCTGATATGGCTGTTCATAACTTCGTTGGAGATTCATTTAGAGGTGCTACATGGGTTAGTTTGCATAATGGCGGCGGTGTTGGGTGGGGCGAAGTTATCAACGGCGGTTTTGGCCTAATGTTGGATGGTTCAGATGATTCAGAATACAGATTACAATCAATGTTGCACTGGGATGTAAATAATGGGGTGGCTAGAAGAGCTTGGGCACGCAATGATGGAGCAATATTTGCAGCACGTAGAGCAATGGAATCACAGCCAGATTTGCAAGTGACTTTGCCAAATATTGTTGATGATGATATAATTAACTCATTATGATGTGGTGATACTATGGACGGGGACAATACAATCTATCTCGACGGTGAAACTCTGTCCTCATCAGAAGTACAAATGGTCGCTGAGGGAAAGGCTTCTGTGGCTATTTCTCAAGACTCATGGGTCAAAATCAATGCCGCTAGGTCTGTTGTAGATGGTATTCTGGAAAGAGGCGAGACCGTATATGGTATCAATACCGGTTTCGGTGCACTGGTGAGAGAAAGAATATCCATTGACGATTTATCTGAACTGCAAATAAACCTTATTCGTTCACATGCTACAGCACTTGGCGAATTAATGTCAAGAGAATTGGTTCGGGCTATGATGGTCACTAGGGCCAATTCACTCGCAAAGGGTTGCTCGGGGGTACACCCCGATGTCCTCAACCAATTACTTGCATTCATCAATAACGATATTTGTCCGGCGATTCCTCGGATTGGAAGTTTGGGCGCAAGTGGAGATTTAGCACCTTTATCCCATATGGCGCTTTCATTAATTGGAGAAGGTGAAGTACTTACTGAAACGGGAGTAGGTCCTACGCGAGATGCGTTAATTGCCAATGGCTTAATCGGAATTCAATTGAGAGCGAAAGATGGTTTATCCCTCATTAATGGCACAAGTCAAATGCTATCGTTATTGGTTGCTGCAGAACAGAGACTTAGCCAATTATTACCTCTGGCTGATATTATTATGTGTACTTCTTTAGAAGCAAGAAAAGGAAGCATTATGCCAGCTGATGAGCGAGTTCATCTGGCACGCCCGCATATTGGGCAACTAACTACAGCATCACGTTTGCGAAAGATAATGAAAGACTCACCAATACTAGAATCTCATACTGAATGTGAGCAAGTCCAAGATGCTTATTCGTTTAGATGTGCTCCACAAGTTCATGGTGCTGTCCTACAACGCTTTATGCAGTTACAGGAAACATTAGAGATTGAACTGAATAGCGCCACTGATAATCCCTTAGTATTCCCGGACCCTGCTAATCCGGGTCCTCATGAAGTTATCTCACAAGGTAATTTTCATGGTGAAATTTTAGCATTATGTGCAGATTCAATGTCTCATGCGCTTTTTGAATTGGCATCTATTAGTGAAAGAAGGATTGACCAGATACTCGACCCTGCAAGAAGTAATTTACCTGCATTTTTAGCCAAAAATTCGGGCCTTGAATCTGGATTGATGATAGTACAATATGTTGCAGGGGCATCTTTGGCTGAATTGCACGCACATGCGATGCCGCGTTCTGCATTCTCAACCACTACCTCAGCGGGACAAGAGGACCATGTCAGCATGGGTGCTACTGCCTGCTGGAATCTATTGGTTGCCACAGAAAGATTGTCTGAGGTATTAGCCTGTGAATTATTTGTTGCTTGTGAAGCATTGGAATTTGAGGAAACACAACCTGCGGAACATGTTAGGTCACTGAAGCAAAGAGTTAGGGCAATTTCTCCTCCACTAGACGGAGATAGAAGCACAAGTAAAGAATTGAAGAATATCGCAAATCAATTGTGGCAAGGTGGTTGGTTGGCGAGGATTGAGGCAGAGTGTGGCAGGCTACCAAGATAATTACAATTCAAGTAACCATTTCTCAATTTCATCTAGGCCAGTTAGTTGTCTGATTCTGAATCTGGCAGTAGTTAATTCAGTTGCCGAAATGCTTTGTGAAATTGCTTCCAAATGATTTTCCAATTCAACCGCTCTTCTCACCTTCTCCTCAACGGATGAATAGAGTTGGTGAGCAGCCTTTTCTTCCAGTATGGAGAGTGCTGGTTCAACCTCCGAAACATCTAGACCCATTCTCCGCCACTGCAATATTCTTCTGGTTAGAATAGACTTACTGAAGCCATTGAGGGGTAATCTGGTCAACATCACTAACTTTGGAGTGCCGTCATCTCGTGTATCTAGTGTGATATCCTCCCCAGGTGTCTCTTGGAAATTATGAATTTTTATGGGCTCATCCGGTTCTTGTTGCAAAACAATATTATCATCATGGATCTCAATATTTTCGTCCTTTATGGTTGCGAAAATATCCGCATTGGGTGCCTCGCGCCTTAGTCGCGCAAGCCAAACTGAATCGAAGACCAAGCAATTAATTGGGAATAGGATTTTCCAAGAGGTCTTATGAACATCATCCCTAATTTGACGAATAAATGACAATACTGCATCATCACCGTGTAGAGAAACCAACCATTCAAGTCCTTCAACCACAATCAATCCATGGTGATTATGCAATCTACTGGTGATAAGATGGGCTATTTTTTCAAGACTAGGTTCTAATGCTCCTGCTGTAATGCGCTCAGATAACCAATATGACTCAACCTTAGTCACATCAATATGTTCCAATAAGCGCTTATGAGGTTGGCGGCTAAATAGTAAAATGTGCTGCTGTTCATTTTCTAATTGCTTATCAAGCCACGAATATATGCTTGAATTATCAGATAATTCCGCAGTATATAGTCGTCCTTGCTCCATTGCGTAGCCCCCCTTATTTGAGACCATGAAAGAACTGCTCTATTTACTATGTGTCACTGTAAACTCCATCAAGCATTATATCTATTGTTTGTTTGGCATATATAGGTGTGCCAATGTCTGAGACAGATAATGACGAAATCGCAAAGGCGGAATGTGGGAATTGTCGTGCGGTTATTCCAAGCGATTCCACTGAATGTCCTGAATGTAATATCAAGTTTTCCGGGATGTCCGAAGAAGACCTCGGAGAATGTGGTGCTTGTGGAACTTTGGTCCCACTAGAATCAACAAGTTGCAGTAGTTGTGGTGTAATATTTGTTGCTGATGATGTAATGGATGTTTTGCGAAAGTGGCTTTCTAATACGGGACTAAATATTAAATCACTATTCGATAAATTTGATACAAATGGAGATGGGATAATTGACTCCGATGAATTAAGAAAGGGCTTACTTAGCCTCAATTTAGCAGACCTGCCACCATCTCAAGTCGATAGATTGATTGAACAAATCGACATTGATGGCGATGGTAAAATTGACTTAGCAGAATTGGAAAAGTCAGTCACTGGTTCAGATTATGTTGCTTCAAAGGATGAGTCTAA
>DUCL01000109.1:0-1855 GCA_012959845.1 Candidatus Poseidoniales archaeon | reverse complement strand
TGAAGACTCCGAAGAAGATTCTGATGAAGAGGATGTAGAAGAAGAATCTGATGGCGAATCCGATGAAGACTCCGAAGAAGATGAACCTATTGAGATCCTGCCCGACGATATTATCAAACTATTGATTGATGTAATGGACCGAGATGATACTAATCCAGCAACTATATTCCATGCATTAGATGAAGATGGAGACAAATTCATTAGCGTTGAAGAACTATCAAATACAATAAATGATGTTCTTGAAGGAGAAGAAATTGCTGAAACTAGTATTTCTGATTTTATTGGAACTTTGGATGCAGACTCTGATGGTAACATTGACATTGTTGAATTCATTACAGCAATTGAAAATGAAATTGGACTAGATTCGATGGATGATGATGAAGAAGAAGAAATACCTAAAGAATTCCCTTCAGCAATACAATCTTCTATGATGTCAAAGAAGTGGAATGATGTTTGGTGGCCATTAATCCATGCAGCATTCTTTATCTTCATTCTTGCTTGGGTAGTCAACGGATATGTTGGACTAGTTGACGGTTCTGGAGGTCCAGTTGAATTAGATAGCCACCATCAAATGGGCTTGGATAATGGAGCAATTAAGGAGGGAGATATTTACCCTTGTGACAGTGATGTTCAAGCCGATGGTTGCGCTAATTCATTGACTCCTTTCTCTGGTGAAAATGGAGCATCTTCCATGCCTAAGGGATTCTATACAGATGGTATTATCTTTATTCTTCTTGGAGCAATTGGTATGGGTGGTTCATTGTTTACTCACCTTGTCCTTGCAAAAGGGTGGAGAGCACGTGTTAAGGCAATGAAGGAAGTTGAAGGTGACACTGAGGATGCAAAGGAAGCTTCTGAAAGCGAGGATGATGAGGAATCTGACTCCGATGAAGAGGCTGCTGAGGATGAAGAAGCAAGTGACGATGAGGATCAAGTCGAAGAGGAATCTGATGATGAATCAGATGAAGACTCCGAGGATGATGATGGTTCCGATGAAGATGATGACATCGATATTGGTTCAAAGATTGGACTCACAGTAGAGGATGAGGATTTCTTCGGAGTTATCATTGAATTTGATGATGAAGATGGATTAGTTACAATCAAAGAAAATGGTTCTGGTGACGAAATTACTGGATACCAAGATGAAATGTTCTTGGAGTAAATGCATGTCAACTGACCCAATCAATGCGCTGCGCGGAACTACGTTTTGTCCTGTATGTGGCTGCATTGAGAAGTTGGGTAGCGTTAGATGTGCAGAGTGTGGCACATTCCATTCAGTCGCCCATTTAGAGGAAAGAGATGCACCGCCACCCTCGATGGAAAAACCTGCTCCAATTGGAGACCCCGCAGCCTATTCACTCGCACCAGGTGGAGACCAAATACCGATAGAATCCTTTGAAGAATCGGACTCGGTAACTAATTGGGAAGGTGGTTCAACAGATTTTACCATGGATGAAGAGGAGGAGAAACCGATGAGTAGAGTCTCCCCTGATGAATTAGTGTTGCCAGATCCTGAGGAACTAACTAGTAATAGCGCATAATGATTTAATGTTATTTAATGCCCCATTGGCAATTAATATTAATGTAACGGCATTAGCACATACTCACAAATCACTAACAGTTATTGTCGAAGAAATATTTGGTGGGCTCGGAGAGAAGTGAATGAGACATGTTTGCGCTTCACTCACTAAAAACAAAGCAAATATTAGCAGAAATTCTCGCAGAGCCCATTTGCAATAAGCAAAATTGAGCGCAAATGGGCTCGGAGAGAATTGAACTCTCGATCTTCGCCATGTCAAGGCGACGTCATAACCCCTAGACCACGAGCCCCTAGGTAAAGTGAGCCACTTAGGCT
>DUCL01000108.1:2042-4181 GCA_012959845.1 Candidatus Poseidoniales archaeon | reverse complement strand
GATTCAATGACTGTAGAGAGAAGTATCACTTTCGTGGACATCTGCTCTTGTGTGTCATCACCAGTTGCCTGGGCATTCTGCTGCAACTTTTCAGCCGTCTGTATAATTACAGCCGCTGCCACAGCAGCCACTAGAATCAATGCAATGAACACAATCATTGCACCAATACCAATAGCAGCGAGGTCGTCGCTATTTTCATTCATTTCGTTTTTCATTTCGTTTTTCATTTTTTTTCACCTTTTTTATTTTTTTATTTTTTGTTTTTTACTCGTCCTGCCCATTCGGGCTGGAATATGATACATGGTCAGAGATTGCCTCCGTTTCCCATGTCTATGCGTAGTGGCATTCTAATCAATGCAACTTCGTCAGGGGTTAATCGGGCCAAGAATGGCACCTTGTCAGTAGTATAGCCAGGCGGAAGCCATGGTGAGAGTACGATATCGGATAATGGCTCCATGGAGCGGTTTTGTGCCCTAATTGTGATTATTATTTCACCAGAGCGCATCTCATATGAAGTGGAAATTGCTAGTTTGCGCGAAAGAGGGATTTCGTCTGCTCCATATCTTCTCGCAGCCGTAATATTAAATCTAAGCGGAACATTTCCACCTGGTGAAATAATAGGCAAATCAACAGAACTAGGATCTGCAGTCCAGCCATCAGGTACTGGAGGAGATAAGCGCATTACCGGCATTGGGATTGGACCATCATTGATTATTCTAACCAGCAATACGCCTGAATCTCCACCTGCTGGCCAACGCGTGTCAACACCTAACCAGAAATGACGGAATAGGAATGGATTGAGAGTTGATGTATTTCCACCAATCAAATCATCGACTAGGAATTCAACTTCGCTTGCTGCAGTTCCGACTTCACCAATCTCAGCTGCACCTGTTGCAGTTCTTAGGCGGATAAGGATATTTTCAACTTCGCCCTCAGTCACTTGCTTCTCAATTAGAAGTCGGTGTAACATTGCGATACTGCGACGCAGATATAGGACATCTTCTTCTAATACACCTAGTGCTTTTTCTGCTCGGCGAACACTTCTCCTCGCTTTGTACAATTTGTGGACGGAAAGGAAACTCTTAGCATCTGCAATATCCAATTCGGTTCCTGCCAGTGAATTGGTTTCATCTTGTACAACTCCATATACAATTGATTCTAATTCTCTTGAAGCAGCCATCAAGCGGTCTGCTGAATCTTTTCCTGCTGCAATTACGTTGCGGGCTTCTTCAACTTCACCGTCACCAAGTTCGGCATCCTGTACATCAAAATCACTCTCAAGTTCATCCAATTCTACCTCAGGCATCGTCATTCACCCCCTCGTCGATATTGTTATCAGAGACTAAGTCCGAAACTGTTGCTGTTGTTGATACTCCTTCAAAAATTGCAGTTAAATCTAATCCATCATCTGCTAGTTCATTGAGTAGGCGAGCAGGGTCTCCCAAGTCTCTTTCAATTCGTGTTGCCTTTACTTCAACATCTGTTAGACGACCGAATAAGTTTCCATACATCTTGTCCGACTTTGCTAATAGTATCCAAACGCCAATCATCACCACTGCCATATAGACAACCAATGAGATTAAATTAGTGCGATCTGAAGCCATTTGTGGAGGAACACCCAGCACAATTGCCATCATTCCAAAGATTGGTAATGCCAAAATTAGAGATAATTGCCTGCGACCATCTCCGAGAGCTTCAAAGTGGTCAGCATACATTGTAGAAACACCTCTTCTGGCGCGCTGATAATCCTCGTGGATAAGACGGAACTCTTCACTACTTGACCAAGTCATTCTCCACACCCATAAGGCGGTGACGACTAGAATCGCTGGACCCCACCATATTAGTGAGAATGCTTGCCCAATATGGAATGCGAATCCTAACGCTGCAACACCTGTATAAACTGCAACTAAGCGCATCTTTTCATTCTTGGATGAGAGATTGATTAAGAATAAGGAGATTGCTAGCAAAATTACTGCAGCGATGAAACTTACTGAAAGACCCCAACTAAATGAGTTAACTGTGCCTTCGTATATTGCTACATCATTTGCTTCAATGTTCTTGTGCATCAAAGTTCCATTCAAACTCGCTGTACACTTTAATGGCACTGTTTGAGCCCACCAGTCTAAATTAACTGATTTA
>DUCL01000108.1:0-2007 GCA_012959845.1 Candidatus Poseidoniales archaeon | reverse complement strand
GGCCTAGAAGGAAAATTTCTGGTGGAGATTCTAGGATGAGTAGATTATCACATTCCAATATTACATTTACACCAAGAGCGAGTGCTGTTCCACTATTGGTAACTTTGACGGATATTATCGCCTCTGTTCCTTCAATTAGTTCACCTTCTTTGAGTTCTATATTGACAATTTCCGGATCGGAGAATACATCTAATGCGAATGTAAATGTTTCTTCCGTAAAGACGGTATAACCTGTGTGTTCATCTGGATGGTACAATCTAAATGTTAGATCATATCCATCACCTGGCAAAATATTTGGTCGATTCGGTGCATCGACAATAATTCTGATTGGAGCGTTTGTATCCCAAGCAGCACGTGGTGGCAGTAAGATTCTAGAACCATTACCTTGAGTACCAGAATCACAACTTGCATTGAATGGAAGAGTGATAGCGGTTGAATCAACATATACTGAAAAGTTCCAAATATAATCTTCAGGATTCAAGTTTGAATCGTCCATATCGAATAATCTAACAGCGGAACACATTTCTAATTCATATGCAGCAATTGTTGAAGCACCATCTGGAATATGTGAATAGACCAAATCAACTTCCATTGGCCCATCATCTGCATCTGGGCGAAGTTCAATTGGTGATGCTTCAAAGAAACGAGACATCTTCAAGGTAGTTTGTAGCACTGCATTTCCTTCAATAGAAGAATCCACTGGAGTTAATGTTACAATCAAGTCTGCTGCCAATGTCAAATCTGGCTCAAATTCAGTACCTGCTACGCTGAATGAGAACGGTATTGCTGATTGCCTTGGCAGTGTAATTGTGGTTATTGCGTCTGCACCCAATTCCCACGCATCACTATCGATGGTCAATCCTGGTTGGAAAATATCATAGTTGATTGAAACAGTGACATCCTCATTTCCAGTATTGGTTAAAATGGTATTCCAAGTCCTATCCCAGTTTCGGTGATACAACATTTCATCCGGCCAATTTTCTGTTTCGACGAGGAATAACGCACCCACTACTAATTCAACCGAACGAACTCCAAGTGTCGCCCCTGTTATTGAATCTGAAACGGTGATTGTCATATTGTGTATTGCACCATTTAGAAGTTCTTCAGTGCCGCCAAGTGAAGGAACTGCTACATTGACAGTTCCACCGATTACTGCATCGATAGGTAAAATTAGTTGTTGGGTAAATGGCGTGACCGTCCAATTTCCTTCAACGCTAACATTTACATTAACCGTCTCCGCTAAATTCCCTTGATTAGTCAAATTGAATGTGATATCTTGGTCTGAGCCCGGCACTACACCTATTTGTAAAGGAGCATCGATATCAAGCAGATGTTGTTCGCTAATATTTGCTACAATATTGGCCGATAAATTCAAACCTGTATCGGTTGAAACCCAAAGCGTCGCCATATAGAATTCATCAAAACTTGCATCTTCACTTGGATTGATTCTAATCTTTACCGAACTCTCGTAACCAGCAGCGATTAAAATTTCAATCGGAGTTTCGAGTGTGAAATCAACACCTGTTGAGTTAGAGGAGTCTAGCCAAAGGGTGAAACTGGTTGGAGCATTTCCTGTATTACTGATTTTTACTCTTGTTAAAGGATTGTCATACGCACTCATATCTACGGATTGATTTGTTGGTGAGAGTGAAGCATTGATCATCTCGCCAACACGAATATCAATAGTATGTGTTCTAATGAGCAGGCCTGTGTCTCTTTCTTCAATTCTTATTGAAAGTGGTTGTAAAGTATCTGCAGGGGTTTGCGGGTCAGTAGTTACCGAAAGGGTGAATCCAGTGATATGATCTGTTCCAATAATTGGATAATCTGCAACGTTTGCTGATAGATTATCAATAATATTAGAAGTTGCAGTAATAGTATTGAGTGTTGCTGTCCAATTATCTGGTAAGTTGTCAACGATGTTCAAGCGGTATGATGCTAAATCATTTCCAGTATTTGCAATATTCATAGGGAATTCAGTCAATACTCCAACTTCTGCATCAAGCG
>DUCL01000107.1 GCA_012959845.1 Candidatus Poseidoniales archaeon | reverse complement strand
GCAAATTAGTCCACCGCAATTCCGCCGCACAATCGGTGCAGTAATTTCGATTAGCCATAGGATTTAATCAATTGAAAAATCGTAGCATTATTTCTAATCATTCGCATAAAAGTCCAAACAAAATATAACCAATTTAATGAGCAAATGAATAAAATATATTCAAAAGACTGCTTAACTGTATCACACTTATTCAATAATTTTGAGCGTATGTTTGATATACCGTCTCGCCAGCCAAGTGTTTGATACCTATGATGGATAAAGCAAAATTGGAATATATCTGGCTCGATGGATACAGCCCGACACAGAACATGCGCAGCAAAACATTAGTGCGCTCAGATTTCGGAGGAACACTTGAAGAATGCCCGATGTGGAATTTTGATGGCTCCTCAACAAGACAAGCAGAAGGTGGTGCTTCTGATTGCCTTCTAAAGCCAATAGCAATTTACCTTGACCCACAACGATACAACGGATACCTTGTAATGTGTGAAGTAATGAATGCTGATGGAACTCCACACGCAAGTAATGGCAGAGCAACAATCCAAGATGATGACGAAGATTTCTGGTTTGGATTTGAGCAAGAATATTTCCTCATGGACGCTGAAACGACCCTTCCACTCGGCTTCCCAGTTGGCGGCTTCCCAGGCCCTCAAGGAATGTACTACTGTTCTGTTGGTGGAAGAAACACACATGGACGTTCATTGGTTGAAGAACACGCAGACCTATGTCTTGATGCCGGAATCAATTTTGAAGGAATCAACCAAGAAGTTGCCTGTGGACAGTGGGAATTCCAAATATTCGCCAAAAGTGCCAAGAAAGCCGGTGATGAACTTTGGGTTGCCCGATACCTCCTTGATAGATTAACAGAAAGTTATGGCTGCTATATTGAATATCATCCTAAGCCGGTAAAGGGTGATTGGAATGGTTCTGGTATGCACGCTAACTTTTCAGATGCAAAAATGCGTGATGAAGGCGGAGAGGCCTTATTCACGAAAATCTGCGAAGAATTCGGCAAGAACATTAAGAAGCACATGGATGTTTATGGTGAGTTTAACGACCAAAGATTGACTGGACTGCACGAGACTCAATCTATTGACCAATTCTCCTATGGGATTTCAGACCGTGGGGCGTCAATTCGTATCCCAATTACCGTACCCGATGATGGTTGGGTTGGTCGTCTTGAAGACCGCCGCCCAGCCTCTAACGGCGACCCTTACAAGATTGGGGCAGTCATTATCGAGACTACTAAAGCCTCTTACAACTGATCTCTAATTTCAGATTTATCTTCGCTTCTGCGCACGCGCAATACGCCGATGATAACCGCGCCAATTACCGACAATGTCATGATATTGGCGGCGACCATAGCAAAAGAGTTGACAAGAATTCCATATACAAGCCATAGGGCAAGCGCGAGTGATACTACAGCAAATGTTGTCAGTGACAAACCGTCATGCCGTTTGTGAACCCATACCTGGATAATTTGTGGAATCCAAGCAACAATACCAATGACGCCGGCTAACAAGCCAAGCGCCTCAACCATCATAGTAGCCATAGCATGTGCTGATAGCCCAACCCAAATCAAACCTTGTTTCGTCTAGAACTTGGTTTGCCACCCCATTTTGCAGGTGGCTTAGAAACAAATACCTTGTTGATATTAGACCAAGCGACCAATCTCCGAGTTTTTTCTCCGACAACATGCATTTCTAAATGCAAATCCTTTGCCAAAGTTGCTTCAATGTTTTTTGAGCCATGCACCAACTTAACTTGACTGGGTGTTTTATTGAATAGGGAGAATATACTACGTTTGTGATTTGTTTGCACGACTAAATCCTCATTCCGCGCCTTGAACCACTCATCTATTCCTGAACCTAGGCCCAACTGAATCATATCGCCTTTCAAAGTCAAGCCACCATGCAATTCAATTTCATCCCAAGTGGAAAACCCTTGTACAGTTTGCAGAAGGTCTTCATTCACTTGTCCGGGGGTTGTCGATTCTAATATTTTGATAAATCCAGCCTCATCTACCATTTCTTGCTGAAAATCATCAGGTATTTTTGGCCACTCCAATTTTTGGTGAGTCATGGCAACAATTACTCGCACATCTAGACTATTTGTGTCTTTCAAACTCATTCTTTTGTGGTGAATTTTATTTAACATCCTTGCTTTTCTTGCAATTCTTTCGGCTACTGTACTATGGTTGTGCTCAGTTCCATTATTGCGATATTGGACAAACTCATCGTCATCATTTATCTCAAACCTTCCAGCCCAATGTTTCTGCTCAACCACTAGAAGGGTATTACCTCCAACGATAACCAAATCAATTTCCCTTCGCCCCCCATCAGCAGGGTCGGGAATACGCACAGATGCAAAGACATGCCAACCATTCTCTCTGCCAGCAGCGCGAGATAGTTTTTCCAAACGTAATTCAGCTAATTCTCCAGCGCGATGAATATCATCAGGAGGGTGTTTTTTACAGCGAGATTTCCACCATCGCAATTGCTGCATGAATCCCAGAAAAATCCCTCATTTATCATCTAAAAAGTTCATCAACAGAGTCAACAATAAGATTCGGCATTTGTTCAGCACCAGCATCTAAAGCCTCGACATCAGCCATTGTCGCCTCTCCGGAAAGAACCAAAACTCCAACACAACCAGCACGATTAGCCATTGCAATATCTGTGTATAATCGGTCGCCAACCATTGCGCAACGAGCAGGGTCTAATCCGAGTTCATCGATTTTATGAAGAATCATTCCAGCATTTGGTTTACCAGTAATGTGAACAGGGTCAACGCCTGTTGTCGCCTTGAACATAGCAAGATATGCGCCGACATCAGGCAATCCACCCTCAGGACTTGGACAGACCATATCTGGGTGACTTGCCACCAAAGGAACTCCAGCATGCATGTGGATGCTTGCAGTCATGATTTTGTCATAAGTTAATTCAGTATCATAGCCCAAGACAACATATTGAGGTTTTTCAGAATCGGTTGTAATTCCAGCATCTTGTAACATCTGTGCCATGCCTTTCGTACCAACCAACCAAGTTTCAGTAATGCTATTATCTCCTAACCAAGAAAGTAAGTCGTGTGTTGAGAGAAGAATGTCTTGTTCTTGTGCAGGAATATTAAATTTCAATAACTTGTCCAAATATTGACTAACTGAACGAGAGGAATTATTTGACAAAAAGAAACGACGTACGCCCCTTTCCTGACAGCGCTGCAAGAATTCTAAGGCCCCATCAATTAGGTTGCTACCAAGATATATCGTTCCATCTAAGTCTAGGAAAATTGCCTCAATCTCTTCTAGACTTGCTTCCATAATATCACCTTAGAACATCAGTGTCTTAAACATAAACCATGGAGAATGAAGGTCTTGTTGGGCTTCTTTACTAGCGATCATCTCGGTCATCATCTCCTGAAGCGCTGGTTTTTTGCTGGCCTTCTTTACTAACCAATTCAACAACCACGACTTGCGACTCAATTTTTGCATTCTAAACGAATTAATTAATTCAGGACCTAGCACTTGCCACAATTCCTCTTGATATTCAAGGTGGTTTTTCTCTTCAATGATGTGGCGAGCAGCCATTTCACCACTAACCAAGGCATTACCGACACCTTCGCCACTAAATGGGTCGACAAGAGTTGCAGCATCTCCAACCAATCTAATTCCATTAGCACTTGCTCTGCGCGGCTGATTTGCTTCAGATTTTCTTGGTGAACCGAAAGGTAATTGCCAACCCTTCGACGTTTTTGGAATAAGAGTAGCATCTGCAAAGCGCTCTTTGAATAGCGGGTGGTTTGCAATAACATCAGCTTGCAATGCCTTCAATTTTTTCTTTTGCTTATCCATCAACGACATGACCATGCCAATTCCGACATTGACAACACCTTCTGAAACAGGGAATAGCCAAAAATAACCAGGGATTACAGTATCAACAAAATGGATTTCAATATCACCAGACGAGTGCTCTATGTCTTTGACCCCAGTCCAATATTCCCTATATCCTGCGCAGTAGTGGCTTCGGTCAACCATTTTTTCCGAATATGTATCTTCAACTAAACTTACAGCAACTGGGCAGCGGTATCCTGCAGCGCCAACAAGTTGGCGCGAACGGAAAGTGAATTCTTCACCATCGCGCCCGCCAACTCTCACCTTCACTCCACAAGCATGGCGGGATTCCTTTGAACCAGAGCCAGG
>DUCL01000106.1:24869-25165 GCA_012959845.1 Candidatus Poseidoniales archaeon | reverse complement strand
GGAATGATGTTGAACCGGGCGAATACAAAATAAAGTTGAATATTAAAAATAGCCAAGATATGGTTGATTCAGATACTATCAAAGTCTATGTTTCTTATGCAGCAAAATGGTCAGATTTTGAAATGGGTGGAAATACTTCAGGAAACGGTGTTGAACTTGATTTTGATGTATCAATTTCATATGATAGAGATACAGGCAATACCATTCGCAAAGCAGTGGCAGAACTGACATATCCGCAGAATGATGATGACCAACAAGGTTGCGGGGTCACACCTTCAACTCATTGCCGTGCTAAA
>DUCL01000106.1:4309-24590 GCA_012959845.1 Candidatus Poseidoniales archaeon | reverse complement strand
AATTCTGCCAAACAATAATACTACCACAGAATGAAGGAAGGCGGGATAATTATGGACTTGAAAGACACTGCTGATAAACTAATTCAGGGTGATGTCAAAGGCGTAATAACCGATGTTTCCAAGCAATTGGAACGGACGATTGGTTTGGTTGGAGTAATTATCATTTCATTATCAGCAATGCTTGGTTCTGGACTATTCGTACTTCCTTCCCTTGCTGCTGATACCATGGGGGCATCTGCAGCAGGTATTTGGCTGGCCTATATTCTTGCAGCGACAGTTGTATTGCCCGGAGCAATTTCAAAAGCAGAATTGGCTTCTGCAATGCCAGTTTCAGGTGGAGATTACATCTACATCGAGCGAACATTTGGACCAATGTTTGGGACAATTTCAGGGTTGGGTCTTTGGGCATCTTTCTTGTTGAAAGCAGCGTTTGCATTGATTGGTTTATCTGCATATATGTATGTGATTACTAATTTCTTGCAAATTGAATTGAATGCATTTGTCGTTTCAATGAGTGTTTTGAGTTTAGTTGTAATAATCAATATTCTCGGCGTTAAGAAAATAAAAGCAATTCAAGCACCGATTGTTGGCTTTTCAATAGCATTACTACTGATATTATCTATCAAAGTACTAATCACTGGAGAAGCAGATTTGTCAATTCCAGCACAAGCCGCATACAATACCGATATTTGGCTACTTGGAGAAACAGCCGCTCTTGTCTTTGTTGCATATGCTGGTGTTACCAAAGTGGCTGCAATCGCTGAGGAAATAAAGAACCCAGGAAAAAATCTACCGAGCGGAATGTACATTTCTCTTGCAACTGCAACTCTGCTCTATTCAGGTGTTGCATATATTTTGATGGCTACTCTTGCTGACGGGTGGTGGATTGCTAGCGATGGTCATGTTGTCGAAGACCCAATTTTTATCTTTGCTGAACATGTTGGTGGAAAAACAATCGGCCTAGTCGCAGCAGTATTAGCAATTCTAACAATGGCCTCAATGGCATTAGCGGGCATTCTCGCATCTTCAAGATATTTGTTTGCGATGGCGCGTGATAATCTCTTACCACAAGCCATTGAAGATGTCAATGCGAAATGGGAAACGCCTCATTGGGCCATCATTCTCACCGGTGCAATGATGGCATTAGTCCTCATTACATTACCAGTGAAAGATGTAGCAAAATTAGCATCTGGTTTCCAAATAATGGTATTCGTTATTGTAAATATGTGTTTGATAGTGTTGCGCGGAGTCAAGAAAGGTCATGAATGGTATCAGCCTACATATTTTGCACCATTATTCCCATTAATCCAGATTTGGGGGATTATTGGCGGCATAATGTTGGTGATTATTATGGGTGAAAAGGCCTTCATAGGGGCAGCGGTTGCCATTGTTATTGGATTGATCACATATTATTCGTATGGTAAAAAGCACGCCCATCCAAGGGAAACTCCTTTTGATACCTTCAAACAAGAATTCCTTAATCCTACGCCTGAAGAGCATAAACGCCGTGCAGAAATATTTCACATGGCCGATCTTGGCGGTAAGAATCACTTAACACTCAAAGAATTCCAACATGCATTGAAACATCTAGGGTTCAAATATGATTCCGATGAAACACGCCTAATTTTTCATAAGGCAGATATCAATGAAGACGGTGTTATTGATATAGATGAATTCCTCTGTAGTTTTGAAAACGCTGAACAAGAATGATACCACCTTCTAATTGCATATCTTAAAGCGGTATGCGTACCAGCGATGACTGATGAGAAGAACACGTATCGTGTCTACCATCGGGCCATCCTCAGATTCTCCTGAGGTTCTCGAATCAATTCTTAGAGCCGGCGTAGATGTATGCCGTTTGAATTATTCACACGGTGAGCCTGAAGAAAAAACACCAATATATGAGCAAATTAGGAACTTTGAAAAAATCTTAGGTAAGCCTACTTGTATACTTGCAGATTTGCCTGGACCTAAGTTAAGGCTTGGCAATTTCACAGGAGTTATTCTCTTGGTAAAGGGTCAAACAGTGGAACTTCATTGTGGCGTGGCTAAGATGAAAGATGCAAGTGCTGCAAAGTTGCCAGTTGAATACGCAGGTCTTAGTTTGGAATTAAATGTAAATGACCCCGTTCTCATTGCAGATGGCTTGATCAGATTGATTGTCAGAAAAACACAAAACAAGTCTAGTGGAATAGTCACTTGTGAAGTTGATGATGGAGGCCCAGTTAGTAAGAGAAAAGGAATCAATGTTCCAGGTACAATGGTAGATTTACCTGCGATTGGACCACATGATGAAATCGCATTACAACACGCATTACAACAAGGAGCCGATTATATTGCGGTTAGTTATGTTCGTACTGCTGCGGATTTACTCCCTGCAAAAAAGGCAATAAAAAATGCAGGACAACATGTACCAATAATTGCAAAAATAGAGCATCCAACCGCTTTACTAAACTTAGAAGAGATTCTTGATGCGGCAGATGCTGTAATGGTAGCAAGAGGCGATTTAGGGGTGGAAATACCACTTGAACAAGTGCCGTTGGCACAACAAAGAATCATTGACGAGGCCCTACGAAGAGGTATGCCAGTAATTGTGGCGACTCAAATGTTGGACTCAATGATATTGAATTCCCGCCCAACAAGGGCTGAAGTGAGTGATATATCTAATGCAATTCGTTTTGGAGCAACCGCAGTAATGTTATCTGGTGAAACCGCTTCAGGAAAATATCCATTGCAATCGGTTGAGATAATGAATAAAATAGCCATTGCTACGGAACAAGGATTAGATTCTTCAGGGGCTAGACCGAGTGGGTTAGCTCGATTCAAAGCAACAAGAGCGGTTGCACATGCAGGTGTTGAATTGGCAAAGATTAGCAATGCGGTACGAATTGTTGTCGCTACTGAGCATGGAAATGCCCCGAGGTTAGTTGCCGGTTATCAGCCAGGGATTCCAGTAACTGCGGTGAGTAATAGAATTAGAGCAACTCGACGCGTTCAATTATTGCCTGGAGTTGATAGTCTCATCGTAAAAGAACATCAACGAGGTTCTGATACTATGCAAGCGGCAGTATCTGCGCTCTTAGATGATGGAAGATTGAATGTTGGAGACCGTGTAGTGGCAATTTCGGGTAGTCCTCTTGCAATGAAAGGTGCTACTAGTACAATCAGAATGTATCGCATCGCAAAAGATCGAACAATTATCGGAGCAGAATAAAAGGTAAGTGATAACCCCCTCTCGCTAATGTCAATAAAGTAGGCCATTTGAAATAATTACATGGTTTTTTTTGATTTTGTAAGTCCTCTGTGGCCCGAATACTAACATTTGTGAATCCAATCAAGTAGATATTTTCCGTCGCTGTCTTCAAATAGGGGTTTCTTGTCGGCTGACTCGCTAAGGAGTAATCACAATGGGATCTCAATGGGAAGATAAGAGCAAGCCTCACTTGAATATAGTGTTCATCGGACACGTCGACCACGGAAAGTCTACTACTGTTGGACGCCTTCTTTTGGACACTGGTCACATCGAAGGTCACGTAGTTGAAAAGAACGAAAAACTCGCTGCAGAATCCGGTAAGGCTGGATTCGGTCTTGCGTACGTCATGGACGGACTAAAGGAAGAGCGCGAACGTGGTATCACCATTGACGTTGCTCACAAGGAATTTTTCACACCTAGTTACTACTGGACTGTTATTGACGCTCCAGGTCACCGTGATTTCGTCAAGAACATGATCACCGGTGCTTCACAAGCCGACGCAGCAGTTCTTCTGTGCGCAGCAAATGATGGTGTTAACGCACAAACCAAGGAACACGCTTTCCTTGCTCGTGTTCTAGGTGTTTCACAACTTATCGTACACGTTAACAAGATGGATATTTCTGGTGTTGACTGGTCTGAAGACAAGTACAAGCAAGCATGTAAGGAAGTTAGCGCACTATTGAAGATGGCAGGTTTCAAGCCGGACGATATTCCAATGATTCCAGCTTCTTCACTAAATGGAGACAATGTATACAACAAGTCCGACAAGTGCCCATGGTACAAGGGACCAACTCTTTTCGAGGCAATTGACGCAATCAAAATGCCAAAGAAGCCAATCAACAAGCCACTTCGCTTGCCGATTCAAGATGTTTACAAGATTTCCGGTATTGGAACTGTTCCAGTAGGAAAGATCGAAACAGGAACTCTAAACGTTGGAAAGAACGTTGTCTTCAATCCTTCACAGAAGTCTGGTGAAGTCAAGTCAATAGAGATGCACCACACAATGGTACCTAAGGCAGAGCCTGGTGACAACGTTGGATTCAACGTACGTGGTCTAGCAGCTGTTGACATTCGCCGTGGAGACGTTGCAGGATATGCCGATTCCGCACCAATGTTCGTTCGTCACGACGAATCATTCGTTGGACAGATTCAACTAATGGACATTCCAAAGGCAGTTTCTGTTGGATACACTCCTGTATTCCACGCTCACACCGCTCAAGTTGCTATTCGCTTCTTGGAACTTCTAGAGAAGACCAACAAGAACGGAAAGGAAGCAAATCCTTCTTTCCTAAAGACTGGAGATGCATGTTTGATTCGCTTCCAGCCTACCAAGCCTTTCGCAATCGAGCAAATGGATACCTTCCCTGAACTTTCCCGCTTCGCAATTCGCGACATGGGTAAGACAGTCGCTGCTGGTGTTTGTCTAAAGATTGACAAGAAGTGAGTCCAATTGAATTCATCTAAAGTTTTGGAGGAATAAAAATGGCTGCAGTAACAATCATCAAGTTAACCGGTGAGAACCATTCTGATATTGATTCAGTAGCATCACAAATCAAGAATATTTGTGAAACTGGTGGTATTTCACTTCGTGGACCGATTCCACTACCAACACGTCGTCTAGTCGTACCAGTTCGTAAGGCTCCAGATGGTGAAGGTAGTGAGACATACGATCACTGGGAACTGAGAGTTCACAAGCGCCTTCTTGAAATGGACATTACATCCGGTAAAGACGAAAATGCACTTCGTGCAGTAGCTCGTATCCAAATCCCAGATACTGTCAGCATTGAACTTTCAATGCGCGCAGTTAACTGAAGTGAACGATAGTCATTATTGACAATATGTTGTTGCCGTAAGGCTATTCATTTGATAAGTCGCATTATTTATTATGCGCACTACTGAGTGACTATTCTCAAAGAGCCGCAATTTTAGCGAACCCACCATCAACTAACATTTCTGCAGTTATTGAATCTAAGAAATGAACATCACCTGCTTCCAAATTAACTTCTTCACCTGAAGCGTTTATTATCGCCTCAGGTAATGATTCCAAAATTCTCACACGAACTAAATCATCCTCTTCACTTTCTTCTTCAGATTCAACATCTGGATTCAACATCGTTTCTTCTAATTGGATTGCATTAGTCTTGGAAGAAGGTGCCAACTCCATTGCTGCTGCATGACGAACTTCTCCACCCACCTCTTCCATGAATGATGCCATGTCATCATCTTCACCTTCTTTGGCACTACTAATTGGTTCTTGAATTCCTTCAGCATCATTCAAATCTGCGTGAATATGCTCATCCAAGTCGGGCCATTCAGTTTCTGCAAACCGATCTTCTTCATCGGCTTCTATCATATCGATGGCATCCGCTTCATCATCTTCAAAAGCCAAAGCAGGGGGTGGATTACCTGTTAAATTATTTTCAGAGAAAGAATCTAATTGCATAGTTCCTGGAGCATGAAGAACCTTGTTGATTATTCCTTCACCGGCAACTCCATTTTGCATTCCATTCCAATCAACGCCCATCTTAAATCGGTCGACTTGAATCAGTAATGCATGATAGAAAGCCTTCTCTTCAGGGTCATGACGTTGCCAATCAAGCGAAGGTAATTCTTGGTTCATTCCAGAATTCGCAGTAGTCCTCATCGATTGGCTCGCAGCATGTTGCATCATAGCAACCATTCTCTTGCGCGCTAATTCACTGGCTATTCGACGAATATTTGCTTGCCTTTTCTGAAGATTCTGTAAGCGAATACCTGTAGTACCCATCCTCAACATATCTTGAATGTCCAAATCTATGTCTGAAAGTAACTTTCTAACATTCTCCCAGAAATCAGTTCTCGGTAATCTGATTGGAACATTTCGCCCAGATTGTTGTCGATTTGTGGTAAATAAATGCTCCTCCGCCTCATGCGCTTGGGCGCTATCGAGTTCACGTGGAGGCGACATTATGGATACCCTGTAGCCCACGATTCTTGAACCCTTCACTAAAACTACTTCACTCAATTGATACTCACTTTGATATTGAAAGACCCCACCTCGCTAAGCGAGGTGATTGGAATATGAGTGGCAATGTTGGCTTGAATGACAGAAATAATCCTTATTTTAATACAGCCATGCTCATAGTTTCAATACTATTACTCACATCATACTCTCCCGTTATTGGTAATTCACAATTTGATATCAATTTAGAAAATTTGCCGGATAATTCAGATGCATCCTCTAAATCATCAACCTCGGTTGAGCATTGGTCTGGGCCAGATTCATTTTATCCAATGGCTAACCAATCTGGTGTAAACCAAACTCTTAATTCTTTAATTCAGATACCATTTAATCAAAGTGTAAGCAATGCAGAAATCTCAATCCAACCACTTTTTACTTCAACTAATAGCAATGGAACAATGTTTGGTCCTGAATCTGCCAATAATTGGAATGGCACACATAATGTTACCAACGGTATTGGCCATAGTGGATTGCTTACTTTAGCAACCAATTCATCACTTGGGGCATTAACTGATTTTGAAAGCAATGTATTTACTCCGATTAATTGGTTAGGGCAAGGAAAGAATGATGATATTTGGCATATTTTGCGCCCAACTATTGACTCAGTTAATACCTCGAGCAATCAACAAGTACCTTCTAGCACGAGTCAAGGAATGGGTTATTTGAGTTCTAGAGCATTGGGCGATATTTCAGAAAACTATAGTTCATGCCTTCAATCACAAATATATGATGTTCCAAATTATGTAAATAATTATTCTTTGACAACAAAGGTATGGATTTCTCTATTGGATTCTGATGCTGTTTGGGTTGAAGCAATGAATGATTCAGGGATATGGCAAGTAATCACCCCTGATTCTAATTATAGTAATTCTAGTTCATTGAATGGTTCACCATCAATGGTTTGGTCGGGCCAAAGTAATGCATGGATAACCCAGAGGTTCCAATTGGATTCTGTTGTATCTTCACAAGGTAATGAAATAAAATTCAGATTCTGTTTACAAACTTCTTCAGTTGCCAGTGCTCGTGCTGGTGTATTTATTGATGATATGAGATTGCACAATGATGGAGATCAATCTGGAGCTTGGATACATGGAAGTTTGAGTGGAGATTACTTACCAAATGCAAATGGAAGATTGATTGTTCCAGCAAATCTTAGCAATTTGAGTGGACCACTGGAAATAGAATTATTCACTAATTGGGATATTGAAGGAGGTTCTAACGATGGGATGACAACTTGGCTATCTCTTGATAACGGAACAAATTGGAGATTACTTTCTCTTTCTCCAGGTCACCCAGGTAATGGACTCTGGTACCAAGGTTCCTATTACCAAACCGAATCCGGACGTTGGATACCTATCAGTTATTCACTACCAGCAAATACTTCCAGCCATGCCAATGCAAGCAATGCACTAATCCGATTCTTGGTTCAAACAGATTCGATTGTAAATTATGGAGGATTTGCATCATCAGGTTGGGAAGGAATGGCAATTGATGACATTACAATTTATGCCAATCGTAGTACTGCAAATGTTCAAAAAAGAGTTATTGCCAATTTTACAAATCCGAGTGATGGTCAATATGGTAATCTGAGTGGCTGGCTAAATTATTCAGGAGTAAGTCCAAATCAATGGATTTGGACAAGTCTTCTGGGAGCGAATGGTGCAATGGACGCATATGACCGCTTTGATTCAGGAAATTTAGCACCTGCCGGCTGGTCAATTCAAACTTATGATACAAGAAAATTCGAAATAGGCGCAGTAAGCGATGCTGCAGGATTTGGACCTGCATCATGGCCTTCGGGAAGCAATGGTGCTGGGATATATTTGACCAACAGATATACCAACAATATGCATACTCATTTAATTACGCCAATCTATGATATACCTGAGAATTCTACTGCTAGACTTACTTTCAAAAGTTGGGTTTGCACGGAAGCAGCTTGGGATGGAGGAGCGGTTTCACTCTCAACAGATGGTGGAGAAAGTTGGTGGTTTATCCCACCAGATTTGAATGGATTCCATGACCAAATATCTCAGGTTAACCCGCAATCACCATTCTATGGAGAAGGAATATTTGATGGTTCAAATATTAATGGTGGCTGCAACAATGTCGTTAGAGGATTTGATTTGAAGCAATCAGACCTCAGCAATCTTTCTGGGCAAAGTGTTAGGGCGAGGTTTACTTTCTTCTCTGACGCCTATCTGCAATTAGATGGTTGGTACATTGATGATGCAGGGGTTGAAATCGATGTTTATGAGCCACAAGGTGAATGGATTTCAGATTTGATTTCATTTGATGATGATTTCCAATATGGTGGATTATTGGACGGCTTTGTTGAAGAGAAAGAAGGCACTAATATCAGATTTGACATCCTTTCTGTGAATGGAAGTGAGATAATAGGATTACAAAATAAAACGCTTCCAATATCAATTGATTTGGACCGCAGTATACATTCTCAATTCCGAGTAAGGGTTAGAATGAGCTCGAATTCACAACTATTAACTCCAGTTTTGAAAAGTTTGAATTTTGGTTCTATTACATATTTTGATGTATTTCACATAGAACACCAATCAAGGAATTATACTATTTCCAGTCTATCTAATCTCGAATATTCAAATGGAATGGAAATTAGTGCTACAGGGCAAACTTCGATTTCATGGGATATCAACGCAGTTTGCCCAATGAAAAATGGTAGATTGACTATCGTTGGAGATAATACTACTATTTCTCATCCTGGATTAACAGTTAATCTACAGCAATGGAAGGGTTCGCCTGCTAGAACAATCTATGATATGGCAAGCACTACACCCTTTAGAAATTCAACTACACTGAGTATGACACTGTTTACAGGCGATGAAATCACTTCTGTAATGTTTGAACCGGATTGCCTAATTGCGCCAACTGATGTAAAAGTAATTCTAGGAAATAATCTAAGCATTTTTGAAATGAGTACAGGTCAAATGATGTTCCACAATATTCTACAATCGGTGAATGCTTCCGCAGTAGACAACTTAATTGATGAATACTACCAAGGAGGAATAAGGGAAATCATCACCATTCCAATGACTGTTCAGACCTCAAGGGGTTCGATAAAAGTTGATTTTGGCTGGGATGATGTGCCAATAATGGAAGATAGTTTCTTATCGATTAGTTCAACACGTTGGGTTCCCGATCAAAAAATAAATCTCACAACATTAAGTTGGAGAACAGAGAGCAATGACCCATTATTTGATTTCCCAACAGAAATAGATAGAGTCAAATTATTACTATCAACTTCACCGTTACAGAGTGATTCTTTCGTTGAGGTTGAAGTTGTTGATGTTCAGAATAATCCAACCTTCCGTCAATTAAAGGGTAGCGGCCTAGCAAGTTTGAATACCGCCGATTGCCAGATTCAAGTAATGTTGAATAGTGTAGAAATTGATTGGTCATTGAATACTCATTGGCTAATGGACGATGTTGATGAAATTCATTATTTGCTAATGTCAAATGATGAGGAAGGATTTGAAGTCGGACCAGGTCATCTTGTTCGCTCAACTCCATTCAATGAATTTGAAAATGATTTAGAGATTATTGATTTCAATGTGATATCGGGAGATTCGAGGCATTTGGGTAATGTATTTGACCCTATGTGGCCTTTCCATTTACAGCCACACCAAACTCTTTCAGTAACGGGAAAAGTTCGTTTTGAGGGTATAGCAAATGCATGGGCTCCTCAAAACTCTGCAGAGATTGAAATTGAGATGAAGGCAGTACCTCCGAAGAATGAATCTGGTGGACTTGATGAATGGATAGGGGAACCTGTAAATTGGTCCCAAACATGGTATTCAACTTTAAATCAAAATTCACTATTTGTCCGAGACATACTCGTGCCTCAGTCCTTTGGCCAATTTCCTAGCGGGACGCGCTTTGAAATCCGCCCTTCAATAATCCGCAGTGGCCCAATTAGTGAGGATTCTTCAACCAGTATTGACAGAACTGCACAATCAGTATTTGCCCCATTTATCATAGATACTGAAATACCAGAAATAATTGGAATTTACGCACTTGATTCCGCTGGATTAACTCCTGCTGATGGCCATGTTTGGATGACAGGGCAATCTCTTGCATTACGGTTATTCATTGAGGATTCAGATGGTCTTGCTAGTCCACTAAGGATGTATTATTGGTTAGAAAATCATGATGATAGTAATAATGATGGAATAATGCAAGCCAATGAATACAGAGAAATGATTGTTACATTTAGTAACGGCTCATTATCAACCGATATTGATTTGCCACTATTAGATGATGAACAAATAAAATCCCCTTCAGAAATGTCCGGCCGGGCCAGTGTATATTTTGTCGGTAAAGATTTAGCCGGAAATAATATTGCCAATGGGGGTACTTTTGGTGAAGAAAACGATTTAGCGACCATAATCGTTGCCAACCGACAAGATACAGTAATCAGTCCGGAATCACTGTATTTTGATACAATACAAGGAGTATTATTGGCAGGCAAGGAACATCATTTTTCATTTAATATCACAGATGGCAACGGTATTCAAACACTTGACAGAATTGAGTTGGCATTGCTGGGAAGAGAAGATTCTTCAAACTGCAATATTACTTATTACCCTCGATTTTCAACGATTGAATACGACCAAGAGTGCATCATTTCAGCACCGCAAGTAACGCTTGAAAAACATCCACAATCAGCAACTTGGAATATTGATTTTGCATTTAGACTGGATTGGAATGGATCATATAACCTCGCACAAGGCGGAGGAATGCCCTCTTTGAAAGTATTTGATGAAGGTCAAGACCTCGGTCTTGGTTTGAGCAGAATAAGTATTTTCCTTTGGCAACCATCATTTGAAGTCGAATTGGAAATTGTCAATCTAGCAGATATTACTGAACCCATTGGTTATTCTGAATCAAATAATATGTGGTTATTTAGAGGGGATGAGATTGAATTACATGCAATGTTAATGCATCAAGGAACTGGATTAGCGGCTGAAAATTTCCCCTCTGAGGCGATATTAAATTGGCGATTAAGCGATGGGGAGCGTGAATCATTTGGTGTGACTGAACTTGGTATCGATGGCAATATTCATCTGATTATAGAAATGGATATTGAAATTATTAAGCATAGGACTGCAACTCTTGAACTTTCTATTAGTGCAACTAATATTGCAATTCCACAGCCGCTATTAATCAATATTACAATGGATGATTCCCCACCTATGGTGACGATTCCAGCAGGATATTTGACAGCAATAGATTCTGACAAAATGAATAATGTGGAGGTTGTTGCATTAATTTCAGATGCCGCAGGAATTAGAAATACAAATATTACCATGCTTTGGCATTTCCGAAGAGTTAATCAAATCTTAATGGGAAGTCAAGGACAAGCCACGATTCCTTACAACTCTCATACGGGAACTACAACGACCTTCTCATCAATAGTTGACATGACATTAGAAGACCAATCAATTCTGCAAGCATTTGATCGTGTTGAAATTTGGTTTGAAATTACGGATAAAGCAGGATATGATTTACAAGGATACGGCAATTCATTATTGCCAATAAAACCACTATTCAGATGGATTGACTTTGAGCCTAGATTTGATATTATTCAAGCCACACCCTATCGTCCAACGATTGGGGAAGAAATCAATATCACCACACGGGTGGTAAATGAAGGAGTGTTAGGTGGTGAAATCACCTTGAATCTATTCGATTCAGAAGGGACGATTCATGCAACGGAAAAAGTCTATCTCGACTCGGGAGACTGGCAACAATTCAATTGGACAATAGAGGCATGGAAGGTTGGGAGATTGGGGTTAACGCTGCAAATTGTTAACCATACAGGAAATGTTCCGATACCACTTGCTGATGTAGCAACTAATAAACAACAATCAGTTTCTTCAGCCTCCGAATTATTGGGTCTTTCAATTCTGATGGTCGTATTTTCATCAATTGGATTATTCATGGCAAGTCAAAAGAGAAAACAAGTAATGGATGAGTATGAAATGAAGCGAATTGAGCAGTTGGTTGCAATACATTCCCCCGCACCGGCCCGACCTGTTGATTTAGACGATAATAGTCAAGAGGAATAGTCAAGAAGAGAAGGCATCACGCCTCAACTACAAGCCGAGGTACCCGAGTGGTCAAAGGGGGTGGATTCAAGCTCCTCTGCATAATGCTTCGCAGGTTCAAATCCTGCCTTCGGCACCATTAAACAACATAATTAGAAGGTAGGATTTGAACAGCTTTGAACTGAACATCATAAATCAATACAACCGTTCAAAGCAATGTTCAAATTTCCGCTAAGGCACCACCCCTAAAACCGCTACACTGAAAGCACACTAAGTATGAGTAAAAACGCCGTTTTTAGAGATGAATTTTTCAGGTGTGTTCTACTTAGGAGAACGGTATTTTCGTTCTTTCAAATCGTTTTGATATCTCTTGCCTAATGTATGCCCGTTCTCAGCAATCCATTGTGAAAACTTGTAGCGTCCTAACGGAGTTTCATCAGAAGACATCAGCCCTTTTTTCAGCCCACGAATCTCTGCCATTGTGAGTACCATGTCCTGTAAATAAATACCCATTAATCTTCCAAATAACCACCCTACTAGTGATGGCATGGGTAAAATCAAGCGTCGCAAGCCCATTGATTTGGCCATCAATTTGATGTAGTCTTTGTAACGGAAAATCTCTGGTCCAGTGACATCTATTGTTACATTTTCTCGTTTTTCACCTTGCTCTATTGCCACTCTTGCAACATCCTTTACATGGACAGGTTGAATCGGATAATTACCCATTCCAAAAACTCCGAACACTGGGAATTTGCGCAACATCCATGCAAGATTGTTAATCAAAACATTTCTTCCCCCGCCAAATAATACTGTTGGGCGAAGAATAGCAAAACTGTAGTCTGATTGATTGAGGATTTTTTCAACCGCTACCTTACCTCTAAAATATGTCCAATCCGGTGCCTTTTCTGGATGAGCCACCGAGAACTGAATGATTCTTTTGACCCCTGCTTCTGCGGCCGCTTCGAACAATTTCCTACAATTGGCCACAGCGATATGATGCTCAAAGTTTTTCTTGGGGTGATTATATCTTACCCAATAGGTATTGTACAATACTTCTGCACCGCGTAGCGATTCAACCAATGCTTCTTTATTGTCAAAGTCTAATGAATGAACTTCGACTTTGCCATCAAAGGGGTCTTCTCTACCCACTGCATTAGTCAGAGTTCTAACCTTAACTCCTTTTTCCAATAGTTGATGAGCAATCCATCTCCCAGTATAACCAAATGCACCTGTTACAACATGCAATTGTTGTTCCATACTTTCTGCTATTAGGCCGTATTCAATAAACACTCTTAGGAAAGATAATCTCGTCACCAATGATTATTCATTGAGTATTGCATCTACTAGAGGTTGAAATGTGTCGCCATGTGGATATGGCGAAATCACATTAGCAGCATTTTGAATTTCTTGAAAGGAACCCCCGACTGCTATCGACCAATTAGCCAGTTCAAACATTGACAAATCATTTGGAGCATCACCGACACATAACAAATCTTGAGGCGATAAATTCATTCTATCCAAAATGACCTCAATACCCTTGCCTTTTGATAGGTCTGGAGACATTAAATGAATTGCAAAGCCAGTGCGAATCACATTTAGGTGCGACCACTTACTCTCTGAGATCTTTTGTTTTATCAATTGCAAGTCTTCAGAAGGGAATAAGCACCATTCGCTTTCTCTCCAGGCATTGCTTTCTATTCCTTGTGAATTTAGATTTGGAATTTCTTGGGCGAGCCATTGTGCTGCTTGCTTAGCCTCATCTCCATTTGCTCTCATCACAACCTCAGGCCAGTCAGGGTGCCATAGAACACCTCCATTCTCGCAACAAATCGGTCCACTAAGTCGTAAAAACCTCCACAAACCATATGTGATTGCTCTTACATTTCCGGTTGCGAGAATAACAGGTATTCCCGCATCTTCAAGTCGCTGTAATGCGAGTATTGCTTCAGTATTGATTCTCTTCTTATCATCGGTAAGTGTTCCATCAATATCAACGGCGACAATTTTCGGTCTCCAATCCTCTGGAAGCCACTGCATATTACTAGGCAATAGCCTTGTTTTCATCAACTTTGGCAAAGAGACATTACTAGTTACACAATGACGATATTTTTTGATTGGTTGTTATGGAATTGAATAATAGCCTTCAAATCCACTGAGCCAGAGCAGTGTATATGGTCGGAGACGGTGATGGTGAAGTTTTCCTTTCCATCGAAGACGATGGCCAGCCAATTGTGGAGAAAAAACCAAGGTTTTCTAAACCAAAAAAGGCCACTAAAGAAAAACCTACAATCATTGAAAGCGCAGAACAAACTCCTGAGGAAGAAATTTTTGATGGTGAGATAATTGATACAGAAGTAATAACACAATCCGGTGGCGTTTATGATGTCGCTTGGCCACTACTTGGGATGGATTGCCCAGATTGTGCAGCAAAGGCAATGAGGGCAATATCCTATCTCCCCCAAGTCAAAAAATCAATTGTTTCAGCAACTGCAGGTGAAGTAAGAGCAACTGTTGATTTGGCTGATGGCTCAATTTCACAAATTTCATCTATTCTTCGTTCTCTTGGCCATGCTCCTGATGTAGAGCATCACCAACTAGTTGGAATCAGTGCAAGTGGTGTTGCAAGGAGAAATGGTGTAGAGGTAAAGAAACTGGAGAAGGTAATTCGCTTACAGCCAGGAATCCTTGATTGTGAGATTGATTCTGATAATCGTATATTAGTACAAATCGTCAGTGAAGCACCAATACAATTAATCGAAGCAAGAGACGCATCATTAGACACAATATTGGGGGCTGCGCCAAAATATGTTGAAGCAAAAAGTGCTAGAATTCGCCCTGATCAATGGAGATTGATTGGAGGCGGTTTGGCGCTACCAATCTTATTGATAGTTTTCATTGCAGAGTTTTTTTCATTATCACCTACGTTAATTGCATTAATCGCAATACCAGGTTTGGTATTAGGTGGATTACAGATGTTTAAGGAAGCGATTGCAAGTATTAGAAATCGTCAACTCGGATTCCAAGTACTCACCAGTTTGGCAGTTATTGGTGCGGGAATCTTAGGAATGTGGGAAGAAGCTCTAATCGTTGCAATATTAGTAGCCTTTACAGCCCACTTAGAAGGTGATGCACTCGTCAAAGCAAGAGAGGCGATGCAAGGTGGATTGGATAGATTGCCTCGCACAGCAAGAAGATTATCCGGTGATAGGTTACTCAATCAACAAGGAATTAACCAAGCGATGAAAATGAGTGGCCTATCATTACAAATGGCTCCTTCAACAATAGAACTCTCCCCTGCAACTGGGCCACTCGCAACATGTCAAGATGAGGGCGAAGGGATAGAAGTTGTTCCAATTGATTTGATTCGAGTCGGCGACCAAGTAGAGATTAGAAGTGGAGAATTAATTCCTTGTGATGGAACAATTCTTGATGGAATCGGCTCTTTGGATAAAGCGCCACTAACCGGCGAATCCGTTCCTGTTGAGGTTTCTAAAGGTGAAGAGATTCAAGCAGGATTGATTCTTGCAAAAGGGCCAGTGGTCATCAATGTGACAGCAGTTGGAGATAATACTCGCTTATCTGGGCTGATAGAAGCAGTTCATACCTTTAGGGAAGAACCGCCACGGATTCAAAGTGGTATTGAGAAATTCACTGCAATTTGGGTACCAACAGTATTGTTCGGTGCGTTTGCAGTTTGGTATTTGATGTTCCCAGATAATTGGAAAATCATTCTTCTATTATGGGTTGTATCTTGCCCTTGTGCTCTATTATTGGCAACACCAGTTCCACACGCTGCAGCATTAGCAAATGCGGCTCATTTGGGAGTGATTGCACGCGGAGGAAGCGTTTTGGAAAGGTTGAGCAAAGTCAACCATGTTCTATTGGATAAGACCGGTACGCTAACTTCAGGAAAACCAAAAATCGGCCAAGTAATTACTGCAAAAGGTAAACGCCGAGATTCGGCAATAAAAATCGCCGCAGGTTTAGAGGCTCGCTCCAATCATCCATATGCCCTTGCAATAATGGAGTTAGCAACTGATGAGGGATACAAACCAAGCCCAATCAATGGGCATAGTGATATTGAGGCTGGCGTAATCGGAGTAAGTTCCGGAAAGCAAGTCTCTTTGACTCGCCCCGATAGGTTGTCCAAATTAGGTATAGAAATTCCTCCAGAGATTCAAAGCGGACTCGATGAGGCTAACAAATTGGGTCATGGTGCGAGCATTCTATGCAAAGAAGAAATCCCAATTGCATTATTTACATTTATTCATGACGATACACGAGAAGGGTCGGAAAAATTGATTCCACAATTATATCAGCGTAGGATCAATGTTGAAATCCTCAGCGGAGATTCTCAAGCAGCGGTCACGAAATTTGCTAAGCATGTTGGCATACCGGAAAATGCTGCACATGGAAACTTGAGTCCCGAAGATAAGGTAAAGTGGGTGAGGGGAAGAAGTAAAACTCACATTACAATGATGGTTGGTGATGGATTCAATGATGCCGCGGCATTAGCAGTTTCAGATGTCGGAGTTGCGGTTGGATGTGGGGAAACGGTGAATTTAGATGCTGCAGATGTATTGATTCCAGCCGAGGACCCGAGTATGTTGTGTGAATTAATTGATTTAGCAAGAAAGGCACAACGAATATTAATTGCAAATCTGGTATTTTCGGTAGCGATAACAATCATTTTGGTATTTGCGGTAATCAATGGCATGTATGACCAATTATGGGTTGGTGTATTGATTCATGAAGCATCAGTAATACTCGTAATATTGAATGGCGCAAGGTTGGCTGGCAATTCTGGAGCATTGAAATTGCTATCAGAAACTTTCAAGTCACTATATTTTGATACTAGATTATCATTTGAAGCATTATTATTGAAATACCGTTCAAATTGAAATCACGCGATATGTTCATACCTAAAGTGCAACTCTTCCAACTTGGTGAGACATTGGCACGACTACACGCAGACCCAGTGACCACCGCACTAGTACACCCGACACGGCGAAATTTGTATTCCACACTGATGGCAGTTGAAGAGATGAGTACAGTTCAACTTCAAGCCGCAGTAAGTGTTGATAGGTATAATTTGTATCACCATCTAAAGAAACTCGCATCGCTCGGATTAGTTGAAAATCATAGAGATGTAGGCCGGTCGCGTTGGTGGAAAATCACTCAACGTGTGGCATTGCCAGGACTGGTTGGTGGAAGTGAAGAAGCCCAAGCTCAACCAGCGCTCGCCGTTTCTGCTAGTGCGATAGATACAACCGGACTTCCAGAGTCATTGGCGACTGCGATTTCCCAAGGAAGAGACATTCATATTGTCAATTTGGATGGCTCTCGTGAGCAAATCGGCGCAAAGAAAATGCTTGAGGCATTAGCAAGTGATTACGGAATCGAACTCGACTTACCATTTACTTTTGTTCCTGGTGGAATCGCATTAATTGGCAAAGGCCGATGACTAATTCAATAATAATCAAGAAGCACATCATGGTGGTTTAGGTATGGATGAAGAAGCGATAGTTGAATCAAGGATTGCCCCACCCCCATTAACTTGCCCAAAATGCTCTTCATTATTACCCTCGGACTTGGGTGTATTGACTTGTTTAATTTGTTCAGCAAAAGTCAATGTTGAACATCCGGTAACCCGTCGCAATTGGAACAATGAAAAGGTAGGCTGTCCACAGTGTTCCAAAGTTCTTGTTGTTGGGGTTGATAAGAGGCCTGCTCATCTAAAATGCGCTTCTTGTTCAACTCATTTCACAGTCGCAAAAAATGTACCTCGTGTTGAAATCGCCTGTCCTAGCTGTGAGCGACGCCTACGGATGAAAAGAAGGCCAGGTGAGAGAGAGATCGATTGTCCTGCGTGTTCAACATCATTCAAAGTTACATTTTGAGGTGAGTACATGAAGACAACATACCGAATGATGGGAATTGCAGATTACATCACATTATGCAATGGCTTGCTTGGAACAGCGGCAATATTATTCATTATTTTAGCAGTTGAAGATTTACACCAACCATATTACCAAGGTGGATTAAGGACGCATTATATTTGGCTAGCAATGCTTTGTATTCTAGCATCGGTAATTGGAGATATTATCGATGGACCTATCGCAAGAAAGTATTCAAAAAGAAAATTACTTGGTGGTTCTTTGGACATAATGTCGGATTGCATATCATTCTGTGTTGCCCCTGCATTATTGATTTTCGTCATGTTTGGTCGTTGGGGCGAAGCATCACCATTCTGGACAATGTCTTTGGCAGTTGCTAGTGGTTGGATTATTGCAACTGGGATGCTTAGATTAGCACGTTTTCAATATGAAGAAGCATCAGACCTCAATTATTTCGTAGGCCTATCCAGTCCAGCAAATGCGTTATTATTGCTAAGTTTTGCAGGAATTATTTGGATTCAACCATCAACAGGTTTTGGTCCGGAATTGACAACTTGGGATTGTTCAATTTGCTTTGGAAAGGGAACTGCAAAGCCATACTTTGATTTTATGATGTTACCAATTATGTTCATTAGTGGTGGATTAATGATATCTGATAAACCGTTGTCAAAATTGAAAGGAGCCCTTCCTATGAAACTAAGTCTTTTGCAATTGATAGTATTATTAATTGCAATATTACATTCCTTGAAACATACTGCTAAATCTGAACACGGTAATGAAATGGCTGGATTAAATATTTCTTTCATTCTGTTTATTATTTCAGCAATATTGGTAATGTCATATATCATTATAGGCGAAAAAATAGTCAATAGTAGTAAGCAGGATGAAAATCTAATTCTCGCAGAAGAATAAATGGATGCGAATTATTGGTTTTAGAATCTTGTTTGGCCACTTGCAATTACCTGCAAAAAACGGCTTTCTAAGGGTGTTAATAGTCGCGCTCTTTAACTATGATGAGACGAGGATGAGAGATTGGATGGGATATGATGGGTGTCAGCGAAAGCAAGACAATTGAGGTAGTTGAATCCAACCCTCTTGCGCATAACGCGTCTGACGAAGTATCATTATCATCACTGAGATCTCAATTCACTTCCAGTAAATCAATGTCATTGGACCAAGCGACATTAACTAGTGCTCGTTTCCGTCAAGAAGAGAGGCTGCGAGCCGATATTCGTAGAGAGAAACGTCTTCGTCAACAGGCAATAGATGAAAGAATCACAGCAATGAAAGAAGCTGTTGCTACAGATTTAGCAGTTAGTCACGAACTCACCCTTGACGCATTAGAGAAAGAAATGCGAGAAGGTATGGAGCAGGAACTTGCCGAAATGGAGAGAGAATCATTGGCCAAAGAAGAAGGGCGGATGAGAAAACAACTTGATTTACGGCTCAATCGTCAACTAGAATCGCTACGTGAAGAAATCGAAGTAGAGCAAGACAGAAGACTTGGCGAACATAAAGATCAGATAAAATCCAACATTGAAGTACAGTTGCAACAAGAACATCGCCTCCGTCTTGATATTCAAAAAGAGAGATTATCACTTGAATACAATCAAGAATTACAACGAAGGGTTAGAGAAATCGAGGCCAATATTGAAATTGAAATGGAAACACGTTTCAAACAAATGGAAAGTGCTGAAATCAATCGTCTCGAAGAAGGACACATCGCCCGTTTAGCAGAAAGAGAAGAACAATTACGCAGAGGTATTAGAACTCGTCTTGAGCAACAACTTAGAGGTCGCCTAAAGCAAAGAGAAGCTAGACTCAAATCAGAGTATGAACGTCGTAGTTTACGTTTGGAAGAAGATATTGCTCAACAATTACAAGAGGAACTGGAAGCACGTCTGCGCCAGGAAACAAATGAACTTGAAGAAAACATGCGCGAAGATGTTGAACTTGCAATTGCTAGGCGCCGTGATGAGTTACGTGTTGAAATTGCTCGCCAATTAGAGGAAAGACATTCAGAACGACTCGGTGAAAGGAAATCCCGCCT
>DUCL01000106.1:0-4278 GCA_012959845.1 Candidatus Poseidoniales archaeon | reverse complement strand
GTGGATGATATCTCACGTTCATTAAAGGCAGAGGTTGAGTCTGAACTTGACCTTAGAATGGAAGATGAATTCAGTAATTACCGTAGTGCAAGGGAGTCTGAAATACAAAACCGACTTGCCCGCTTTAGATATGATAGAGAATCTGAACTACGCGACCAATTAGGCGCTCAATACGAAGCCAAGAAGGTCGATTGGTCAGAGCGCCTTGAGTTAGAATTCCAATCTCGTGAAGCAGCAGCGAGAAAGGCGATAATGTCAGAAGTTGATGCTGGTTTGCGCAACGAACGCCTAACCTTTGAAACGGATCTTGATCTGTTGAAGGAAGAGACTTCCCTTGAACTTGAAATCGACATGGAAGAAAGGCTCAACGACTTCAAGACCCGCAAAGAAAACGAAGTCGCAACTCAACTTGAAAGACAACTTGACAAGCGTGAAGAGATTATGCGCAACAAGGCTCTTATCGATGTAAGAAAGAGAGAAGCGGCTATCAGAGCGGAAATTGAAGCTCAACTTGGCCTCAAGCGTGCAGAAATTCGCGACCGCTTAAGTGGGCTATCCGAGAAAATGGACGCCTTCAAGGAAATGGCTGAAGAAAAGATGCGTGATGCAGTCACAAACCAAATCCAAGGTGAAATTGATAGAGATCAATCCACACTTCAAGGTCGAGAACAAGAATTCAAGGAATTACAATCTCAAGATGATAAAGTCGACAAGCGACAAACATGGATGCAAGCAATTTCAGGTCAAGGGACTCAAGGAATGCAAGCAACTGGCACTGACCCATCTCTGTTAGGGGCGCGTGCAGGAACATCTGCAGCCGGTGGCAGGATGCTCGGTGGAATGTTGGGTGCTGCTGCACAACAGCATCAACCAAGTATTGGTTTAGCTGGAATGAGGTCGCCAACAACAAGTTCAAAACCACTCTCAGCATCCCTTCCATTGGCTAGGCCAGTAAAATCACCTCTACTACAACCAACTATCGCCGGTACAACTGCTGGATTACCTGCACCGATTCATCAGAAGGTAGTGCGTTCTCCATTGATGCCAATACAACCGCAAGTTCAGCCAGTTTCAACTCCGGTAGACCCAATTGAACAAGCACCAACTCTTGTACAACCAGTTACGCAGATCGAACAAGCACCAACTCTTGTACAACCAGTTACGCAGATCGAACAAGCACCAACTCTTGTACAACCAGTTTCAACTCCGGTAGACCCAATTGAACTAGTGGAAGAAATTGTTTCCGAAGATGAAATTGTTTCTGAAGATGAAATTTCACTAATCAATATTGGAGATGAACTGGCAGAAGAGATATCTGACGAATTGGTTGCTGAATTTGAGGAAGAACCGAAAACAGCATTACTCAAGCCGATTAGGGCAAAACTTTCCCCAATAGGTACAACTGAAAGTAAAACAGCCACATTATCTCCGGTAAGACCATTATTGCAACCGGTCAAAAAATCGCGGGGAAGTCCTCCAAAGTCTAAAAAGGGCGAATCACCTTCAGATGAATCTAAGGAACCGATGGCAACATTGACTCCGATGAAAACAATGACACCTCTAAAAATCGAGAGGAAAAAGATGCAGCCATCAGAAAAAGAAGAAAATTGAGTCAAAATTTCGTTTCAACAGCGAAAAAGCGCACTTTTATCCGGCTGTTTCATATCCATATGGGTATTCGTGTATACTATGAAGCGCGGTATTTGTTTAATTCTTGCATTTTTGATGCTCCCTCTTTCTGGATTCCTCCCAGGTATTTCTGCAGACACAAGTGACCTAATTGAAGCAGGAGTTACTGAACAATACGATGAAGAATTAATATTTTGGCAGAGGATGAACGATGGTACGATTTTATCAGTTGACACAACAGGAAATCTAAGTGTTAGCAGTTTTTCAAATGGAATACATTCACCACAATGGAGTCTTGAATTAAATATTTCAGCAAACTCAGCAAGGCTTGATGATGCACAACAATTGGTAGCAGTAGCCCATGATGATGGTGTATCTATTGTTCATTTGAGTTTCCAAATAGTCAACAGGAATATCTCAATTGGACGGCGAGTAGATTCGGTGGATTGGGATAATGCTGGAGATTTGTGGCTTGCTCATTATGCAGGGCGCCGTCGTGCTGAAGAGTATAGTCCTGAAGGAGAAACAGGAGTTGTTACCGACAACATACAACTTGGTTTGAGTGCATTCATGGTATTGGATGATGGCAGGGTTATCGCTGGAAGTTATGATACAAAGGTATACATCAGTGATGATGGAGGTGGACCATTAGATTCATTAACAGATTCAACTGCAATCATCAAAGTATTATTTGAAGATTCAAATGGTGATTTAATCGTCGGAGATGCAAATGGTAAATTGTTTAGATATGATACAAATTCGTGGGATGTTGAAATATTGAGCCTTTCACATGGTAAAGCGATTTCTTCTATCCAACAATATGATAACTCAACTTATGCAATTGGTTCAAAGAGTGGCCATCTGAGCATTGTGGATGTATCAACATTTAGCGAACAAAACACACTTGTCGCAACAGGATACACTATTGGTTCATTCCAAGATTATACCAGTGCAATATATTTGGCATCAACAACTCCCACCAGTTCAAAGATTTACCTCTTCGATGTTGACTCGGATGGTGATGGAGTGACAGACCGATTGGATGAATTCCCATCAGAATCCACTCAATGGGACGATGCTGATGGCGATGGTTATGGAGATAACCCTCAAGGTTTTTCCCCGGATGCATTCCCACAAGATGATACGCAACATGTAGATACCGATGGTGATGGTCATGGAGATTCGCCTACTGGTACGGATGGCGACTTATTTCCAAATAACCCGGACCAATGGCAAGACCGCGATGGCGATGGCTATGGCGATAACATGGCTGGCCAAGACGGCGACAAATATCCAGATGAACCAACTCAATGGGCGGATTCCGATATGGATGGATATGGGGACAATCCAGCAGGAGTAACTCCCGATTCATGTCCACAACTGAATGGTTTTTCAACAGCTGACAGATATGGTTGCTTAGATTCAGACCAAGATGGATTTTCAAACCCAACTTCAGATTGGGGTATTTCTGATGGTGCAGATGCTTTGCCAAGCCATGGTAGCCAATGGCTTGATGGAGATGGGGATGGGTATGGCGATAATACAGAAGGACTGCAACCTGATGCTTGTCCTTGGCAATCAGGAACTTCAGTAAAATCTTGGATGTTAAATGAAAGTTCAGTCTTAGGATTTACAGAAGTTACTGCCTATGGATGCGAAGACCTAGATGGTGATGGTTGGGTTGATTTCTCAGAATCAATAGGTATGAACACAGATCCAAATGAGCACTATGATGCAGATGGAGATGGCGTTGGTGCAAATTCGGATTACGATGACAATAAACCATTGATACAAACTGAAAAGGACCACTGTATGCTAAATTTTGACGACCTTAGCGACCCGTGTTTGGGATGGCGCTCAGACGGTTATCAAGAATACATGTCACGTGATAGAGAAGTCAATGAAACAGACATGTCCTTCTATATTTGGAATGCAAGTAATAATGCTGGAACTATGAACGAGCCTAACAAGATAGATGAAGGAATATTAACTCAAGTTGCTACCGTCGGAGGTATAGCCTTTATTTCCTTAACAATAGTGATACTGGTGGCTGCGATGATAATCAAGAAACGAAGGGTCTCTGGCCTAGTAAAGTTGTATGGAGTTCCATATGTACCAAAGGAATCCTCTGCTAGTTTAGAAGCACTACAAGGCTCTGCAGGCTCATCTGCAATGGGAGGTGTAGAATCGGATTCTGCATGGGATGACAATGTCGAGAGTCTTGATTTCTCTGCTGAACACAATACGGAGGAAGGCACTATTGTATCGAATGAAGAAACTGCAGTTACTGAACAAGTAGATGGAGATACAATATATGGTGGTGCAAGTTCTATTGAGGACATTGCAGGAATGCCGCAAACTGCAGCACCAGTTGCAGAAGTAGCCGTAGCAGCAACCCCTCAACCTCCAGCACAGACCGCACCGCTGCCTGAAGGTGGTCTACCGGCCGGATGGACGATGGAACAATGGCAATGGTACGGCCATGAATGGCTTGCTAAGAATGCTAAGTGATGTTTATTTCATCCTTAACAATCATCAATCAGTTATTTATCGCTATTGAATAATATATATTCAAGCAATTGAGACTTACAACCAAACAATTGGTAAGGATTGTTTTAGCGCACCTAATTCTTCACCACTATAGACCGG
>DUCL01000105.1:446-4244 GCA_012959845.1 Candidatus Poseidoniales archaeon | reverse complement strand
GCTAAAACCAAGGCACCTAGAATAAAAAAGAAACCAGAAAAGCTAATCACAATTACTATTTCCCAGCCACTAGTAGTCATTATTCCAAATATGAAAATACAAAATGAGATTAGTATTAGAGTTAATCCAATCGTATTATGCTGCTTGTGATTTTTGTTCTCATCCTGGACATTGGATTCTTGTTCGTCCATGATACAAATATTCCAATATCATTCTTATAGTTTGTACCGGTTTTCAAATAACATACCATGGTATATGCAGATAGTTTTCCGGTACGAGCATTCAACAACAATCAAGTTCTTTTTGAATCGTCTAATAATAACATTGAAAGAGTAGCGCTATAACTTTTAGATTATGGAGGAAATGGATGCTGCTACAACTATTCCCTTTGAATCAATTGAAGATGAATCAAGGACAGAGCAATATTCTGAAGTTCCTTCAGCACCAAAGTTACCTCCTGTTGGTGGTTGGAAAAAGGCCATATTCTTGCGTTTACTGGCGATTCTAATAATTGGCTCGGGTTTATTCATTTCACTTGAAGGAGTTACTATAGTAATTTTCTTGTTCATTATTGTCGTTCCTTTTGAAAGATTTTTCCCGCGTCAGAAGCATCAAGCATTCAAGCGTCCACATTTGGAATTGGACATCGGTTATGCTTTTGCTGCTCCACTTCTCAATATCATTGGGATTACCGCTGCCATTTTTGTTGCAATTGTCTCATTGGCATGGATTCCTGGGCTATTGATTGCACCCTATGTAGCAATGATTCCTAGTCCGTACAAATTGATCACCGGAATTCTATTGTTTGATATGACTGTATATTGGGCTCATAGATTCTACCACGAAATTCCAATATTGTGGAAGTTTCACTCCATTCATCACTCCACCGAACATATGGATTGGGTTTCTGGTTTTAGAGCACATCCATTTGATGGAACACTGATCGCACCTGCGGTGGTCTTTCTAATCGCTGCAGGCTTTCCCAATGAGGAAGTCGCTTTCTTAGCAATTTTCCAAATTGTGTTCGGATTATTCTTACACGCTAATGTTCGCTTTAGGTTCAAGATTTTCCACCGCTTCATTATGACACCAGAATTTCATCATTGGCATCATTCGAATGAAGACGATGCAATATGGTCAAATTACTCAACATTCTTGCCGCTATGGGATATGTTATTCGGTACTTACTTTATGCCAAAAGATGACCGTCGGCCAAAGATTTATGGCGTTGATGAAATAGTTCCAATGACTATGGCTGAACAGTTAAAATATCCATTTGAAGGAGTAAAAAATCCCCTTTCCTTTTTACGTCATCCCCTACGTTCTCTATGGTATCCAATTAGGCATCCATTACGCTCTATGGCTCGATTCTTCAGGTTTGCGGGTAGAATGATAAAAGGATATTTGGCAATTGCAAGGCTGATGTTTAGGTCTGCAACAAGGCCATGGGGGGAGAAATATCCCAATGCTGCTCGTCATATAGATCGGCCAGAGGGTTATTCAAGAAAGAACAAGATTGCTGTTGATATGATAGAAACTGTAGAGATTTAGTTTTGTTTTCAAACAAGGTCTCATATATTATCTACTTCAACGTAGAAATATTGGTGAGAAAATGTCTTCTTTTAGAATCTGTACAAATTGCTATGGCTACCGAGTTTATCCATGGATGGGATTCATGACAGGAGAGCGTTACCAATGCCAAGACTGTGAAGAGATATTGATTTTGCCACTCGAGTTTGATAGCATTGAAGATTATCTTGAATTCCTCAAGATACAGAGTCCAGAGAAGTTTGCTAAAATTGAAGAACTACGGTCTGAACGGTCGTAGTTGTTACAAAAGTTCAGTTCAAACCTGCCTTTGAAAAGAATGTATTATGGTTGGATATTTCAAAGGCATCGTAAAGAGTGATATCTTGTAAATTATTGGCTCGCGAAGATAAAATTTCACTGTAAAAAACGGCATATTGTGCCAGTTGTCACAGGGAACCTTCATAATAGCGTCAGCGAGCCTGTTAATTGGATGGGATGCGTATGGTTGAGCGAAAGCAGGATTCAATGAATGATGCTTTTCTTTTCTCTTTGATGCAAAAGCAGCTAGAGGAAGAAGGGGAAATAGATGAATTAACAATGGATGTGGTTAAGGCACCAAGAATACAAGGAGATGAATCCTTGTCAAATCTTGCTAATAGAATCGTTGATGAAGTAAAGATAGTTACAGCTCAACAATCACTTGCAAACAAGGTATTGCAACAAGCGGGCATCGATACCTCAGCAGGCTCTGCTCAACCTAGAGTAACCAATGGCCACATGAGGCATGTTGGACAAAGAGCCAGAAAATTAGCCAGAAGAGAAAACTCAACTCGACGAATACGTAAGGTCAAAACAAGAACCTCACCATCTCAACTAAATGTCAATGCTACATTTTCTGCAGGAAAGTCAAAACGAGGAACTCCGAGTAGCACCAAATCAAGACCTGCAATTGGTAGTAAAGATGAAGTTAGAAAAAGTGCAAGAGGAAAATCAAATAAGCGTGGAAAGGTTTTCCAAAGAGGCAAGAAGGCTTCAAAATCAAATCCTAAGCGTGAACTTAATTCAGATAATACGATTAATTTTTCCTTGTAAATAATTTCTAAAACAGTGTTAGATGATTTTTGACTGCTTTTTTGGCTAATAGTGAAAAGGGGAGTCGCCTTGCCTTGTAATGTAAGGTGATATCATGGACATTTCAAACCCAAGTGAAGAGCACACTATGTTACGAGAAATGGTTAGAGATTGGACTCAAGAAAATGTTGAGCCTCAAGCACTTGAATATGATCGTGAAGAGAAGTTCAATCTACCTCTATTGCGTGAAATGGGTGAAATGGGATTACTTGGAATTTCAGCCCCTGAGCAATACGGAGGGGCAGGATTGGATGCAACCGCTTGTGCAATCGTTCATGAAGAATTATCAGCCAGTGACCCAGGATTTGCACTCGCTTACTTAGCACACTCAATGCTATTTGTCAATAATTTAGCAAAAAATGGTAGTGAAGAGCAGAAACAAAGAATTCTACCTTTGGTTTGTTCAGGAGAATGGATTGGGGCAATGGCAATGTCAGAACCAGATGTTGGAACGGATGTTCTCGGATTATCGACAACCGCCGTCCAGCAGGACGACGGAACTTGGAAGATAAATGGACGTAAAATGTGGATTACCAACGGCTGTCTAGACGAAGAGGGAACTCCTGCAGATGTTGTTTGGGTATATGCAAAAACTGGAACTGATGACAAAGGGCGAGTACAAATGTCCACTTTCTTAGTCGAAGCGGGAATGCCAGGCTATTCAGTTGGTCAGAAAATCTATGATAAAACTGGAATGAGAGCATCCAATACAGCAGAATTAGTATTTGATGATTGTATTATTCCTGCACAAAACTTAGTTGGTAATGTTGGTGAATCTATTATTCATATGATGAGAAACTTGGAATTGGAACGACTCACATTGGCTGCTATGTCGCTTGGTATTGCTCGGCGTTGCTTAGATGAAATGAATAAGTATGCAAGTGAAAGAAGCGCATTCAAAACTCAAATTCGTAATTTTGGACAAATCCAGAGATACATTGGAGAATCTTGGGCCAAGTATAGGGCTATGAGAGCATATGTCTATGATACTGCCAATAATATGTCACTTGGTAAAGCAGGCCAACGTTTAGATTCTGATGGAGTCAAATTGTTTACATCAACAGCCGCTAAGGAAATCGCAGATGCTGCAATTCAGGTGATGGGTGGATACGGCTATGTTGGAGAATACAATGTTGA
>DUCL01000105.1:0-304 GCA_012959845.1 Candidatus Poseidoniales archaeon | reverse complement strand
ATTGATTTAATTCGCTCAGTTTAATCCGAGTGTTGAATTGGCTAGTTGATGATTTATTCAATTCAAAACTTCTGAAGTCATTAATGATTGAATCGTTTAAACCGAGCGTTGAATTGGCTTTTTGATGATTTGATTAATTCAAAACTCTAAGTCACCAACAACAAACCCTTCCTTGTTGGGGATTAGATTAAATTATTGTTCGGTTAGGGGCATTCATGGCGGATGACAAATTAGATGACTGGAAAAATAAGGCCAGTGAAATTGCCAATAAAAGTAAAACTGCAGCATCTAAAGGTCTTCAATC
>DUCL01000104.1 GCA_012959845.1 Candidatus Poseidoniales archaeon | reverse complement strand
TAGCAATCCATCAAGATATTGCTTATATTGGAAGTGAAGATTCTGGAATTATACGTTATCATATCAGTAATGATACATTCCTCTCTTCTTGGGTATCAACTGGCGTAAATGGAGTTGATTACGCTCCGGTAGCAGTCATTGGCGATATTCTGTACTTCGGTATTTCAGGTTACGGTGTTGCTCGTAAAGACCTAGCAACCGGAGAAATACTAGCACCACTGACCGCATCTGGTGGCAACGGTGGACCAAATCAAGGCGGAGTATTACCGAGTTCTAACATCTATGCATTGGAAAGCGATGGCTCTAATCTTTACATCGGAACTCAAAATGGCGCAGTACGCTGGGATGGAAATCAAGCAACTAATTTTGTTAGTGGGAGTTCTTGGCAGACTAGGCCGTCTCAATTCTTTGACTTCTCTATTAATGGAGGAGATTTGTATGCTGGAACTAACATTGGAATTTGCAAGTATGTATTATCTACAATCACTGTTGATGATTGTCAAAACGTCCAAGATGGTATGCCAAATTGGGCGGTATACGCTGTTCATTATGATGCTGATTTCGTTTACGCCGGAACTCTATCAGGGGTTGGACTTATCGACATTACAAATTTTGAGCATGATTCAAATTGGGGTGAAGGTACCCAAAGCCAAACTGCACCTGTTGAAGTAATTGGTAATACAGCCTATATTGGACTTGATGGAATTGGGGTATTAAGATATGATATTATGAATAATGCTTGGCTTTCAACTTGGACAGTAAACGGCGTATTAGACACGAATGGAATCACCAGTTTGGTAGCCGACATTAGACCGAACCAAATTTGGATTGGTGGCGATGACGGTTTCCAATTGATAGATGTCGTCAATGAAACTGAAGAATATGATATAGAAAAAACTAATTCTATGTATTCAGGAAATGGAGACCCGTATCAACTAAGAATTCACGGCGACATATTGTACTTCCACCAATCCACTCAAAGCGATAGTGTTGGAAGAATAAACATCGCCAATTTCACTTCAATGACATCACTCGATGTCGGAAACCAATTATCTGAAAATAATGGCGATGTATTCGGGATGAATTTTGTAGGAGATATTCTGATGGTTGGATTAGCCTCTAACCAATGGTGGAATGCTGATGGAACTGGAGGTATTGCTCAATGGAATACCAGTAATAATTCTTGGGAGCCAAATGTTGACCCTATTGGGGAAATTAACAGGGTTACATCCTATATTTCTTCAGCCGGCAATCATTGGATTGCATGGGGTGAAAACAAATTAGATCTCTACAATAGTAGTGGTTCTCTGGTTAATTCTTGGGATGGTACAGTATTTGATTTCCCAATAAGAGGAATTGTAGAATATGACGGCGCAACATTATTCGCAACTGAAGATGGAGTGGCAAGATATAACGAATCTTCTAATTCTTGGCTTTCAACATGGACAGAGGGTAGTGGATTACCAAATAATGCCGGTGATAGATTCTATGATATTTGGACCGATGGTACTGATTTGGTAATCGGGGGTGCTGATATGACTAACTGGGGACAACTAAGAACGGGAATTATTTCCCACTTGGATAGTTCTGGTTCTTGGACTACATATTCTGGTGGTGGCCAAAGTGGAATGCCTAATGGTTATCCAATGTCAATGACAATGTGTGGTGGAGTTCTCAATGTTGCAATGTACAATAATTGGAATGGTGGAGTTGCTGTAATCGATTTGATAAATGGAACTACTGGAACTCATTTCTCTGGAACTGCACTGGATGATGATACACCTTCAGCAGTTGCCTGTGATTCAGTAGATACTCTTTATATCGGATATTATGCAGACGATTTGCCTGTATCAAAATATAGTTATCAAACTGGAACTTGGTTAAATGATATCACAAGCCGAAACCATAACCTTCCTTCCGATAGGATTTGGTGGGATGCAATTGATTATTCAAATGGTAAACTAATTTTGGGACATGGTTTGGGTACTAGCGGCAATAATCTCATTGGTGGAGGATATTCTGTTATCACTACTTCTGGAAATACTGCCGCTTCTGCTACAGTGATTTCTCAAGGCTCATCCGTCACATCCTTCCAACCTTATGGGCAGGGTTGGGTTATTGGACAAGCTGGAGGTACTTCTGGATATAGTCACGTAGACATGGTCTCTTCTCAAGGCCAAGTACCTCTGATAAAATTGCCTGGTCTTGTCAGTGGCCAAATAACTAGTATTGCAGGAACTGCAACTAATGTGTGGGTCACAACCTATGGACAATCACAAGGATTTGGAATCGCTGGAGGCGCTGGAATTCTCCAAGGTACTCGTAATGCTGATGGTTCTATCGAATGGGATTATGGCTGGTCTCTCGCCGCACAATCCAGAGGTAATGATATTGAATTGATTGGAAATAATCTCTATGTCACTACATACCCTGCTGGATTATACAAATTAAATATTCAAACTCAACAACTTACAACCTATACTGGGGCATTGCACGATAACCAATATGGAATGGTCAAAAATGGTAATGATTTGATAATTGGATTATCTGGACAAGGTAGTTCAATACCTGGTGTACAAGTTTTCAATATTAATTCTCAGACATTTACACAAGGCAAACTAATTGCTGGCCTTCCATCCAATGTGATAAATGGATTTGGTCATACCAGTGATATCATGTATATCGCCACTAATGGCGGTATTGGACGATGGAATTATACTACAAGTGATTGGTTGAATCCAATTACTACACTTGAAGGATTACCATCAAACATTGTTGAAGATATTTTGGTTGATGGCAATGACATTTGGTTAACCACACCAAGTGGACTTGCAAAATATTCACCTACCACGGGGAATGTCACCACTATCACTTCCCAAAACGGATTATTTGGGACCTCAACTTGGGGCCTTACTATGAAAACCAATGGCGTTAATTCCACACTATTCATTTCACATGATGGCAGTGGAAGGGAAAGACCTGGTGTTTCTAGTTTTGATACGAGTATGCCTACGGTGATTGAAACTCATCAATTTGACCAAATTCCTTCCAATACTGTTTCCGCATTGGCTGGGGATTGGTGGGGATTGCATATCGCTACTGACATCGGACCAATGACTCACTGGAATGGTCAAACTGGCGGATTTGAAAATGGAATGGCTTCTTGGCAAATAAACGGCTGGCCGATTAAAAGTATGCAAAGTGATGGCGATGATATTTTGGTTATTACCGGACAAGGTGCTGCAATTATCAAAGCACGAACTGCCACCCATGCAATAACAAAATCTTGGTTCAGAACAAATGCTTCAGATGGAATATTAACTGCAAATAATGTATGGATTACCACTGAAAGCGATGGTTTGTGGGGCTATGAAAGAACTGCATCTTGGACTGAATTATCTAGATTTGAAATGCGCCGAGCAATACCATTGAATGTTGGATTTAATATGAAAAATACCGACGTTAGTGAGTGGACTCATCCTGGCGCTCAAATACATTTGGTAGATGTTGACGACCCTGTTAAATTAGATCCAACTATCGGTGTTGCTGGGGCTCATGGTTTACTATTCCAAACAGTGCCTTTGACCTTTATCTCTACAGTAGACGGGGCCGCTACTTGGTCACGTTCTGTTTCACTGAAATATAATGCAACTGTCAATTTAACTAGTGACCCTGGACTTGAAAATACTCTACAGAATGCTGTTGATAATTCTGTAATGATAAATGGCACTAGGTATGTTACACTAACACTTCGTTCTCCAAGTAATGGTTCTCTACAAGCGAGATTGATTTATGATTATGTCAAGTTGGAAACTCCGATTGAAATGACTAATTTAATCGATAGGCCGGATGATGGCGGTGGAGCATTGATGGCTGATTGGACACTTGTTCACGATGAAGACTTTGCTCGCTACCTCGTATATGTTAACGAAGGGCCATTCGTTACTACTGGTGGGAATGCATTAACTGCAGCAGACCTAGCTGGAAGAACTATTGACAAAGCGATTTCATTGCATAGCCGTTTGTCAAGTGAAGTAACTACTGCAAACGGTGTACCACTTATTGATGGAACAGAATATTATGCTGCTATTGTCGTTGAATATAATGATGGAAGATTAGGCATTATCTCACTCCCTATGGGGCCTGCAACTCCTACTGATGAAGTACCTAATTCACCACTTTGGGCCAATGCTGGCCCGTATGATGGTGGTCAAGATGGTGATTTAGAAGTTGAATGGGCACGATGTACTGCTCTTGATTTAGCGAGTACGCGTATTTACACATCAACATCGCAGATGACTGATATTTTGGGACTTAGCTC
>DUCL01000103.1 GCA_012959845.1 Candidatus Poseidoniales archaeon | reverse complement strand
GCATCGTAATGGGTCATCCGCGCTAGCCTTTCTCGCCACGCAAACACCGCTTGTCATGGCCCGTCCTGAACATTATCATCCTTGAGAACTTCGGACAATTCATCCTAATAGTTTTTGAAATGAAGGCCCCGCCCTCAACATGAGCAGCATGGTTTCACTCGCCACTTCACAATCCGTTGCTTCGGTAAAAAGCACCATGGCTGAGGAAAAGAAAGAGTTGATTCCTCTTGAAGATGCTGAATTAATAGAGGAGATTTTAGCAGAACATAAGCCTTCTTCAAACCCAATATATAGAGTCATTTGGACATTGACTGGCAGTCTATTCGTTGCCTTTGCAGCCATTGGGGTAATCTTGCCGGGCTGGCCTACAACATCTTGGCTTGTAGCAGCAGCGTACTGTTACGCTCGGTCATCTCAACGCATGTTCAAGTGGCTACTAACAAATCGCTTATTTGGAAATGCTTTACTAGATTATTATCGGGCTGGAAAGGCACTTCCTTTACATTCAAAAATTTTCATTTGTGGTTTAATCGCATTGGTTTCAGGTTTTTCTATCTGGGGGCTTACAAGAGCTGGCGACCCTGGTTTTGGCCAAACAACAATTGCAATTGTTGCAATCATCGGCATATGGTGGGTTGGTTTGAAGGTCCCTACTATTGAGTGACTATAATCAAAATATGCTTTCCATGTGACAATGGCCCCGAAGTAAAGTGGCTGATTTATAGGGCTCCACTAAAGGTGATTTATGGTTTAGTGCCGGCGCAAATACTAAACCGTTGAGAATTAAGAGTGAGTTACACGGAAGTGAAAATATGGATATAATGGAAATAATGAAATTTAGCAGTGAAGCAAAAATTACTCGAATGACTTGGTGGCTCAGCGGACTTGCTTTTGGCGTCATCAATACTATACTGGGAATGATAGTTCCAGACGCCATTCCAGCAATGATTGTAAACCTGCTTATCGCTGTACCTGCTATTGCTTTCTGGGTTGCTAGACTACGAGACCGTGGACATTCAGAGCCTCTCGCATTCGCACTTCGAATTATTCTCGTTCCTTGGGGATTCATTGAGTGTGGATTTCTTGCAGGAACTGAGTGATTGAAACACAAAGTGGAGCAGTGCTCCCTTTAGGTTGATCGAATACTGATTGCTTAGTTGATCAATCACTTCGATTTGAAGTATGGCGAAAGCAAGTCACGAGGTGGTCATCGACCATACCTGCTGCTTGCATCATCGCGTAACAAGTAGTCGGCCCGATGAAACTGAATCCCATCTTTTTGAGCGCCTTGCTCATCTTTGTGCTAATATCGGTAATCGGTGGTAATTCATCCATGCTCTTCCTTTGGTGAATCAATGGAGTATCACCTACGAATGACCACAGGAATGTACTGAAAGCATCTTCATCATCACCGAAGTGTTCTATGAATACTCTAGCATTGTTAATTGCAGATTTTATCTTTGCTCGGTTGCGAATAATTCCTGCATCACCCATCAATCTTTCAATATCTTCTTCGGTAAAAGCGGCGATTATTGTGGGGTCGAACCCTTTGAATAAACGCCTATAATTTTCACGCTTGCGTAGAATTGTAATCCAGGACAATCCTGATTGCGCACCTTCAAGGATAATTTTCTCAAATAACCTGCGTCCATCGCGATTTGGTGTACCCCATTCCTCATCGTGATAGGAGATATACAAGGGGTCTGTTGTTGACCATTGACAGCGAATCACTTCTTCCATTGAGTGGTGCTGCGGGTTGGGTGTTTTGGTGGTTTCCTTTTTCACAATCAGGTGGTGAAATTGAATAGTATGGCCTTTATGGCAATTTTATGACACAGTGTCGCCGACAATGTGAGTGGGACAAAAACATGGTTTGCAAAGCATGTGGTATCGATTACTCACTACCAGACTCTGATGAAAAAAGATCAGTAGTAGACCCTCCAAAAGAGGATGAATGAATTGTTCAGTATTGTTCAAGAACTAATTCTGTAGTTGTGCTTGCAATTTCATTAGGAGCGGTTAACCACATTTTGTCAAGAAGTGTACGCAAAGACATTGTGTCATCCACGTGTACTAATGCAACCAAATCTGCATTTCCTGAAACTTCGTAAATAATTTCAACTCCATCCCAGCCGGTTACTTCACTTGCAAAGGAGCCGATTTCTGCACCTGGAGAGACTTTGATTCTGATTAAGGCAGTTAGGCCAACTCCACCTTCACGGACAGTATAGCCGCGAATTGTTCCATTCTCTTCCATCTTGCGAACATGGGTGCGAACTGTTCTTTCCGACGCCCCTACATCTTTGGCCAAATCAACATATGACATGCGACCATTTTTTCTAAGTTCGGCGAGGATTGCGCGGTCTATCTCGGAGATGCGTGGCATGGTTGGTCGCCGACGCATTCAGTATATCAACCCTCTCAATATGCTGTTATGCGGAAAGTTTTATCAAAATAATGATTTTTAACCGGAAATAACCTTTCCGTTTTTCGGATTTTCACAATCTCCGAAAATACGACCATCTTGCTATCTACTCTTGAATATATCCGTTGCTATTTTTGAAGATTATATTGAAATCGTTTAAATAAATCAGTTGATTGAAAAAGCGTCGCATTGAAAAGGGGCTGGCTTGTCATTTAGTTCATGTCGGCGGATTCGTTGTGCCAAGAAGAGCGGATGCAAATCTTCTTTGATGAAATTTCACAACTAGATATTTCTCCTACTCAACAGCAATGGTATCAAGTTGATGTGTCGTCGATGATAGAAGGTAACACAATTCTCGACCACGAGGTTAACACAGACACTGGTGAAGCTTTACTATTCCTTCCTCGCAGCCTAGTAATGCTATGTCCGAATCAGACAACGATGCATCAATATCCGCGTGATCTAATCCACTGCTTTGTTGAAGATTATCGTAAAAAATCTAACCCTGAAGAACCGAATCTAATTTTCAAAGCAGAACTATTCTCAATCTCTCCTGCTAACGAACAGTTGTGCTGGGTTCGTGAGTGTACCCATTTGCATCATATTCCATCGGTTCAAACCAACGTAGCAAAATGGATGCGCTGGTTAAATCGTTATTGATTTGGCCTTTTGGGGAAATGCCATAACTGGCGCTAAATCAAAAATTTGGCTAATTGTTCCTTGACCAATAATCTCAAAATGTAGGGGATTTTTTTCTTTTTCGCTCGCCACTATTGGCCCTTCCCCCCACGCCCTTTCTCTCTAAACCCCCCCCCTCTCAAGTCCTTAATACCGGATAATTCTTTATCATCTCAACTATGCTGGTATAGTTCATGGTAGCACTGGCAGAGGTCAACTTGAATCAAAATGAGCCGGATTCTAAGCCCGTTGCAAGGTCACCGGAATTAGCCAACATCGGCAGGGTTGTCGGTTTTGTCGGATTGGCCCTAGTTGTTATTCCACTTGTAGGCCTAGTAATTAACGGAGATTCCATCGATTCAACTGAAATGGGGGTATTAATTCTCTTTTCCATGATAATTGGCACCATCATATCCCTAGTGGGACTAGCAATGCTCGGCTACTACGGATTCTCAAAGGACGAGGCAATTAATAAGAAAGCTTTCCTAATCGCTTTTATTGTAACCGAGCCAATGTTTTGGTTGGCGATTGTTGGCGGTGCGGTGTTTATTCTTGATTTGGTAAATAGCACATTCACACTATACACTCCTTAAATGCCTAGATTTTCTTAAGCGTCTCAGCATCAACAATCGTTCAATTGAGACTTAACAAACTTAAGTCTGGCCGAGAATATTATTTCCTTGCAAAAGACTTCAAGGCATTGCCTTGTCGATAAAATCGTGAAGAATGATTCGTTGATATTTTTGTGGGACCGGCTGGCCATAATCTTATGAAAATATTCAGATACTCTCGCGATAACCGTCGGTAAACCGGGGGATTTGCGTCTGAAAACCCATAAGGATCGGCCATTTGTGCAAATTCGCATTCAAAAAAGTCATGTTGGAATATATATTCTGCCGATGTACTATCACCCACATATTGTGCCCGATTCGCTGCCAAAAGGAAACATGGTAAAGCGACTCTTAGATTCAAAGATTTGCATGACGAGACAATAGAACAATTACCGGTTTTATTCGAAGCGTGTTTGGCCTTGGATGGTTATTATTAAAGCTAAATCCATCAAAAAATGGGTTTTGTGTTGCCGTAGTGCCAAGTTGGCTCTATCCGCTTGCTTCAAATCATGGCTTCTGCTGGCCATAACCGGAGAGCACTATGTCAGGCCACATTACCGGACTCGATGCACGTATGATTCTAGATAGCAGAGGCAACCCTACGGTAGAAGTTGATTGTTATGTCGATGGTGGAT
>DUCL01000102.1 GCA_012959845.1 Candidatus Poseidoniales archaeon | reverse complement strand
TTCAGAAGCCCCTGACTTTGAAGCCCAATGGGTTGGTGGAGAAAATGATGGAGAGATGTTCAAATTATCCGACTTACAAGGAAAGGTAGTCATCTTAGATTTGATGGCAACCACTTGTTCACCATGCAAAGATATTGCTGATGATATGCTAACGCCATTGCATGAAAAATACAAAGATGACCCTGGTGTGATTATTATCTCTATATCTGTTGGAGACGATACTCCTGAAGGACTACTTGCTTATTCAGAAGAAAATGGCTATCATTGGACTCACGCATTAGATGTTAACAAAGAGGCTTTTGAAGCATATAACGGCATTAAGATTCCCAAGGTTGTCATCATTGACCCGTCTGGCGACCTAGTGTATGAAAAATCAAGTAATCGGATTCCTTTACGCGAAGTTGAAGATACTGTTTCTTCTGCTAAATCCGGTCTAGCTGATACTATTAATTTGCAAACCGGTTCAATTTGGTTAATGGCTGTCGGCGCGGGTGCATTGTCGTTCTTCTCGCCTTGTTCATTCCCTCTTCTTCCAGGATATGTTTCGTTCTATTTGATGCGTAAGAAAGAAACTTCAGGTGGATTGAATGAACAAACTATGCGGACTGCGTTACCCGCAGGGTTAGCAGCTTCTGGTGGAATTCTAACCATTTTCCTCGGTTTAGCGGTTTTCGGAATCTTCTTTTCTGAAGCGATACGTGAGATGGTTCCTGTATTGATTCCGATTACTGGTGCGATAATTTTGATTATGGGAATAATAATGCTGGCCGATATTGATATGTCGAGAATTACTCATCCCATCAAAGAAAAATGGCGAGCGGTTGCTAGGAAATTGAGACCAATTTTTGTTCCGCCTGTTGAAAAATCACTTTCGTTTATCACAAGAAAGCCAATTAAATTTGAAGAGAATGAAGATTCGGAATTGATGGGTCAATACCTGTATGGCTTAGGATACGGTGCTGCTTCTGCAGGTTGTACTGCTCCAGTTTTCATCGCACTCTTGGTAGCATCGATGAGTTATACGTTGTTTAACACCGCATTGATTTTCTTATTATATGCAATTACTACTGCTGCCCTTATGGTTACATTCACGCTATTGGTTGCTGCAAGTCAAGATACTATTGTTAACAAAATGCGGGCCTCTACAGGGATGATAAAGAAAATCGGTGGTGCTGTATTATTGATAGTCGGTTTGTATTTAGTCTACGAATACATTACCGTCTGGGCTTGATTATGCTTTAACCAAGAGGAGTCCATTACTATTCAGTATGGAATTACAGCAGCGCTATTCTAATCTTCAAGCAAATCTTCTGTCTTTGCGATAAATGATATTGCTTCGGGGGATTCTACTGCCACCAAACCTCTGATATTATGCAGTTCTAGTAATGCTTGAGGAGGTTTGGCAACTTTGACGCGACTATCTTTGATATCGATCAAATTACCCGGCGCCGCCTTAATTCCACCTTCAGGTAGCCATAATCCTATTGCGCCGATTTCAGCGTGGTGGGAGATAATCAATTCTTGACCATTATCGTCTTCATGAACTCGCAGTACGATTAATTGGGAATTGGCAGAAATTAGTTTGCTAGATGGTTGCCATTCCGCCCATATCTCGTCTATGGGTTTTGATAATTTTTCACTTCTTTGACCTATTTCTGAAATCTTAGTTTCAAACTCGTCTACCGAATCAACATGTAATTGGTTCAAAGTATCTAGCAATTCTCGCAAACCTGCAAACTGTGCCTGTTCTTCATTGTTAATTGCAGAATTGGCTAATAGCAATGCTTCTGCCAAAGCATCCATTTTTCCATCTTGCCCAGATTCAATAGCACATTCCATCGCCTCATCAAATACCTCTATTGCCAAACCTGGCCTATCGATTGCTAACAAGGAATTACCAAGTTGTGAAAGTAAATCAACCGCTTCAGATTTATTATTTTGAACTATCAATCTTGCAGAAGAAATGTGTGATTGGGCAAGGTCTTCTTCACCCTGTAAATGTCTTGAAATCGCAGCAGCAACCATGTGTGGTAAGCGATTGGCCTCTGTTTTTTGTGCCTGTGCGTCTGCGGTTTCGAATAGTGATGCGGCTCTTTGCCAGCTCGCTGCTGATAATGCTAGTAATCCGAGTTGATGCATCGCTCTCATCTCTGCTTTGTTATCATCTATCAGTGTTGCAGAATATAATGCACGTGAAAGATGATTTCTTGCTCGTGGTAAATTACCAGATAATTTTGCCATCATTCCCAATGCAGATTCCATTCTGTACATGTCGCCCGCCATAGCCCTATGAGCAATTTCTGCAATCTCTTCGTTTAGAGGGCTGAGACCCAGTCCGATAGATTCCATCACTTCGCTGAGCAAGTGTGTTGCTTTGTCATATTCACCTGAAATGTTGTCTGAATCTTGACTTGAGGAAATGTTTGAAAGATAATCATCGATTTTTGTAATTGGTTTGCATACTTCGGGCAGTGTGCCCAATTTGGAAAGATGTGTGTTTTTGACCGTTTCACCACGGATCACTCTTTGGAGAGCGGATATCAATTTGCTTTCATCATCTATGGTTGATTCCGCAATCGGCTCTGGTGTAACACGCGTTTCTAGTAGAGAGTCTATCATCCAGGTTAGTTTCTCTTGAATATCATATTGTCCGGCCCTACTTATGGCATAACGCATTTCTGCCGCCCTAACGCGTCTTGACAGGCTAAGTAAACTCTTTTTGTGTGACTGCGAAGCATAATCCGCCATCCTTTGTAAGAAAGTTGATGGAGGACAGGTCTCAAATCCAAGATTTGCTTTGTCCCCAGTGGTTGTCATTTTGAAATCGTCAGTGACCAATGTTACTGTATTTCCTTCACGCGCCAATTGCGAAGCCAAGACCATCAATGAAAGGTCTACATCTTGTGGTGCTGCTTTTTCTCCAATTAGATTTGCTAGGCCACTGATTTGGGAATTCTCAACCGTAATTGTGATGAGTAGACTTTGCATTTTCTCTAATAGATTAGGCTGTCCCTTCCATCTTTGAAACCGGACTGTCCTCACCTCATCGTGTACTCCAGGGGTGACGTGAAGGCCTGTTTGAAGATTGTTCAATGCTTTTGAGATGCTTTTGACAAACGTATCTGGAGCCATTGAGCCGATGTGAATAAAGCAATTGGAATCAACAACCCATAGCTCGGCCATGACCATGGTTTAGGTTGGCTGTAATTTATTATTTCTTTTTGGTGAAAAGGAGTATGTTGATTAATGCGCCGCCTTAATCTTATTCTGCCCTCCACCTACCATTAATGATAATGTTAGTAGATAGGGCCTCTTGTAATTTAGAGAAGAAGGCATCAATAACAATGACGCTAGTGCAAGCCTATGAGCCAAGACGGTTTCATCCCACTCCAGTGGCAAGAAGTTCCTGCTTCTGAAATGGAAAGGCGTTGTTTTGAAATATATTTAGAATCTTCAAAAAGAAGGACTACGCGACATTTTTCCACCCGCGAAGTTTCAAGAAATATTATTGAAAAGGCAATATTAACCGCGGGTACTGCTCCTAATGGCGCCCATCTACAGCCATGGACTTGGCTTGCTGTTTCCAATCAAGAGTTAAAACAAAAAATTAGAGATGCTGCTGAAATTGAAGAAACTAAAACCTATCAAGATAGAATGCCTGAATCTTGGCAAGAAGTTCTAGCGCCTTTGGGAACTGATGCTGTTAAAGCCCACATTACAGATGCCCCTTGGGTTGTTATTCTATTCAGGCAAACCAAACGCTTGCGTTCAAATGGACAATGGGGTCCAACATATTATTCCACAGAATCTTGTGGAATCGCTGCTGGTATGTTTATTTCTGCAATTCATCGAATTGGACTTACGACGTTAACTCATACTCCTTCGCCAATGGGTTTTCTATCTGAAATTCTTGAGCGCCCTGAACATGAAGTTGCAATGTTGCTAATGCCCGTAGGATATCCTGCAGATAACGCAGAAGTTCCTGATATTCATCGCAAATCCATAGAGGAGATCTCAGTTTTCATTGAATAAAATAGAGATGTTGATTGATGATTATCAGACTGCGTGTTGTTGATATACGCGTGGTCAAACCGTTGGTTTGAAGCAGGGGTTGCCAAGCTTGGTCAACGGCGCTGGGATGAGGTCCCAGTCCTCAATGGTTCGCAGGTTCGAATCCTGCCCTCTGCACTCTCAACAATACTCATCTTCGCAGGGGCAGGATGAGAACCAGGATTGAACTGATCGTTTGAAAGCAATATGGCTGTTCAATCCGTGGTGAGAATTCTGGTCTCACACACCTATATGCAAATATAGGTATATAGCAGAACATATATATTCTCTTACGACACGGGAGAGTTAGGTGAGA
>DUCL01000101.1 GCA_012959845.1 Candidatus Poseidoniales archaeon | reverse complement strand
GACAATGGCCACAAGGTGACCCACGCATTACCAGATGTTGAGTTCTCGCATTATTGAAGATGAACGGCTAATTTGCCATTCATTCCGATGCTGCTTCAGTGAGTTCAACAGGCGCTTCATCGTGCTTTTCAACTTGTGTTTCTTCTGCGGATTCTTCCTCAGCGCCCATCATTAATCGAAGACCATTACCGATACACAATACTGCTCCAAGATAGAACAATACTGTTAGATAATCTACTGGGTGGTCAAAGTTGGTCCAATAAGCGAATGTTTCTTGATTGGTAACAATTGAACTCTCCATTGTGTCAGCGTCATCTGCACCTATAGTTGATGAAGACTTGATATTGAATACCTTGGTTAAATCAGACATTAGAGGAGCTGTTGTCATATTGGTGTTTTGACGAGTATCCAAGTAAAATGTTGTAGTTGATTCTCCTGCGATAATCAAACCAGATAGTTTCTCACTCTTTAGAGTAATATCGCTGCCTAAGAAAATTGGTAGAGCGCTCGGTGTTGCATCTAGCAAAGTGAAAGTTTTGAGATTCTTTGCTTGTATTGAACGAGTTGTTGCATCGACTGATGCTGTGCAAATATTAACTGGGATACCTTCAACGGTTCCTGTTGCATCACAGGTAACAGGAACTACTGCATATCCTGATACGTCGACTTTGTCGCCATCTCCGGTAAGGAATCCACCGGTTGCACCGTCTAGGTATTCAACTCCGATCAATCCATAAGTTGCTATTGCCATTTGAGTATTATGCCATGGTAATTCATTAGAACCATCTTCCAATATAGATTCACCTTTATCGCAAGTAGAAGATTCTCCTGTACAAACTGTGTAAGATGTTCCGTCACCATTTAGAACTCCGTCTGAACCATAATATGTTTCATTGGTCTCAAGAGATGCCCATCCTACTGTCATATCGTATGGATTACCAGATGCAAGGTATGCACTTACTGGGTCGTGCCATCCGTGCAACCAAGCACTCACTGGTTGAGTCAAATACGGTGTTGTACCAAATGTGCTCATTAGGTATCCTGGTACGAATGAAGCGGTTGTTTCTCCATAGATTGGACCCATCATCAAAGCGCGAACTGCGCTTGCTGCATTTACATCGATTCCGTATAGTGCTGCAATTGTTGAAGCATTCCATTCCATTTGTGGCCCGGCTTGCATTGTGGTGAAATCGATTGGAGGTGTTTGTCCAGACAATTCACCGAATAGGAATATTGCTGCACCTGCTGAAGTTGTTAATCCAAGAGGACCATATAGGAGATTTCCGGATTGTTCGGGAGTTAAATCAACTGCTGGTGCACCAAGTGATGCACCGATAATTCCCCATCCACCGCCGAGGTTTAGGCTGTTGGTTAGATAACCGCCATTGATTGGGTCTGCTGCACCAAAGGTCGTATTGACGAATGCTGATGCAGTCATAACGCCGGAGCCGCCTTTGAGAACCATAGGCAAACTGCTAACATCGGTTAGCCAAGCACCTGCCCACATCATAATAGCCCCATATTGAGTAGCATCAAGATTGAATGCGGTCATTGCTGAAACTGCATCCATTTGCATGAAATCTGCAAGTCCGAATGCGGTTTTATCTGCATTATGTGCAAGAAGACCTGTTGGAGTATCTGTGCCATGTCCTGCGAATAGTAAGTTCATTGCAACCAGATTGTCAATAGTAATTCCCATATTAGCAAACCTTGCTGAAGCATCTACTGACTCTCCTGTTGTGTCAGCATACCATGTAGCATCGCCACCACCATTGGTTAGGAAAGTTCCACCAACTCCGTAGCAAACTGCATAATCTCGAGCAATTGTTGTGTTAAAGTCTGGAGTTGTAGCATCTGCCATTGCCATATATCCCCAAATTGTTGCACGTTGCATAGTACCAACATTGGCAAATCCATTGGCTGCATCTGCCATGATTCCTGCGTAATCAGCAGTAGCATATGCGGAACAATGTCCTGCAAGTAGTAGAACACCAAGTCCTCCAGTCAATGCTGCAGAATCACCTGTTGGCATCATTGCTGAGTTCACATCTACCATCATATCTGTGAAATCTGCTAGTTGCCCACTCATGGCTTGGGAATAAGTGAATGTCTCGTTATTGCCTGTCATGTTATTCATTTGGGAACCATTGATTGCTGCGAAATGGGCATCAAATCCACCAAACACTGCTCCCAGAGCCATTGCATCTGCGGTTGTTTCGTTTGCTCCCATCGCTTGTATTTGTGCAGACGCTCCTGCCATTTGGTATGAAATTGTTGCGGCTGTTGCAGTGCCTGCTTGCATGTTTTCCAAATCATTGCCCATCATACCTGCTGAGAATGCGACTTTGGTCAAGTCCATTATTCCGTTAATTGCCATTCCTGTTGCACCGATTACTTGTGGTTGAAAACCAATGTTAATTTGAGTTACCATGGTATCACAAGGCATTGCGCTTTCAGCAGCGCATTCGAATGACTTGACTTGATTGTAGGTTAGAGTGCCTGCTGTTGCATCGTGCCCAGTAATCGTTCTTGTTGATGTAATATCATAAGTGAACGGACCGAGTTCTTCGTAAACCGGTTCAGCACCGGTTGCCATAATATCAGCGGCATTGGTAATACTCCAAGCAGAATAATCTCGTTGAGTAGTTGAGATTGCCCAATCATCATCGGCTTCTGTACAATCGTCATTTGCACATGCTACATCTTTGGTATAAGTAGAAAATTTCTCATCTACTGCGTCTTGTACTCCGCCGGTCGAAAGTGGAGCGAATACTGCGAGGTTGAGTACCAAGAACATTAGGCCGGCTACAAGCATTGATTTGTCAGATTTTAGAAAGGACATTGTTCGTGACACTATGCTTTACCGTTTAGTCATTACCCCGACCAATAATGATAGTTAACTTTATTTTTGCCAACTGAATAAGCGGTTTTGTCAAAAACAAACAGGATTAGGGTTGTCTATGTCGGGCGATGCTACGCAGATGAAAACTCCCGATGGTTGGCCAGGACAATTGTGGCTTGAAGGGCGAACAATAATTCATCTCAAAGATGAACAAGAACGGCCAACTCATATGCCAAGAGGACCAGCAAAAAATACTGGCCAAGGTTTTCTAAACCCTGCAATGGCTCCGGCTCGTACTCGCTCAGTGCTTCTTTTAGCAGATGCATTAGAACATGATTGGTTAGTGACTGAAGATAAACCAATTCGAGTATTAGATGCATTATGTGCAACCGGTGTACGGGTTCGTCGTTGGCGTAATGAGATCCCTGCTGATTTTCAACAAAGACTGAGAATTACTGCCAACGATTTGGATGAGTACGCGATAGACTGGACCAAAATATCCCACATCACCCACCCCCCTGAAATAATAGTTGAACAACAATTTGAAGAAGATAGGTACAATAAAATTCCAACTGGTGAAATAGTCAACGGCATTCATATTCAACGATTAGATGCCCGTGCTGCAATGATGGAGTCTGCTTTTCAATGGGTTGATTTGGACCCGTTCGGCTCTCCTGTAAACTTCCTCGACTCTGCCCTTCAATGTTTATCTCGCAAAGGATTCCTTGAGGTCACTGCCACCGACACCGCCGCATTGACTGGCTCTTCACCTTCCAGTATGGCGAGAAGATATGGGGCTAAGGGCCTAGTTGATGTCTATGCACATGATGATGCTGTGCGAATATTGCTTGGGTTAATCGCTACTTCTGCTGCTCGTCTCGATAAAAAAATAAAGCCGGTATTAGCATTGTTTGATGGACATCATGTTCGCGTTTCTGTTCAAGTAAAAACAAGTAAAGAAGGCGCGAGTGAAATCTCACACAATATGGGCTGGAGAGTACGCGGTAGTGATGAGCCATACAAATTTGTCATTCACCCAAATGCAGACGAAATAAAAAATGCCAGTGGCCCAATGTGGATTGGACCGCTATGGGATGCTGAAATTGCAGGGCGGATGAGTGAAGAAAGAGCTGTCCAATTGTGTAGCCCGTCTCAGCCACAATTACAACAGATGCGAAAGGCTGGCCTAATCTGGAATGATGACGATATTGAATATTCGCAACGTGAATTACGCAGAAGTGTGCGCTATATTGCTGGTGCTGCTGACTTGATGTCAAGGTCGCATCTATTAATAAATCTCGATTCAATTCCAAAATGGACGGGCGTTGCAGGCGCTCCGAAAATGGAAAAAATTATCTCGGCTTTACATCAGAATAATTTTGCTGCAGCAAGAGCCCCAGACTTAGAGCCTGTTTTCGTTACAGATGCAACTTTTGAAGATGTCAAAACAATAGTACAACAGATGTAATGATGCCAACGCGGAATCTTAACCAATCCAATACTTGATAATTGTCAAAATTAATTGATAGACGGATCTCTTGTATTTCCGTCAACTGATGGAGGATAATATCCTTGCTCATCCGATTC
>DUCL01000100.1:12572-26619 GCA_012959845.1 Candidatus Poseidoniales archaeon | reverse complement strand
AGTTGCAACCATATTATGGGTACTGCCAGTTTATTGGGCGGAGCGGGAGAAGGTGAGTAAATGCGCCAAACATTCAAACAAATAAAAGACGAAATAGCCAAGATAATTCCAAAGACAGTGGATTATTCAGTTGACTTAGAAGCCGGTGACATTGTTATCGTGACCAAAATGTTAGATAGATTCACAGGTTCTGAAGGTTTCTTAGGCCGAATCTCAAAGACCGTTAAAAAGAAAATTATCTTGAGGCCAGATGAAAGTATAATGATGTCAGAAGAAGATACTTTGAAAGTGATCAAAGAGATAATTCCTGAAGATGTAGAAATCAACCAAATTTACTTTGACAAATGTTTCCGTGAATTAATAATTCAGTGTGATAAGCCTGGAAATGCAATAGGAAGAAAGGGAGTAAATCTAAAAGAGATTCGCGATAAAAGTGGTTGGCTAGTTAAAGTGGAAAGAACTCCGCCAATCCATTCAAAGACAGTGCACGACATTCGAGCCTATAGGCAAGCAAATCATGAAGAAAGGAGAAAATTGTTGAAGGATTTCGGACTCAATATCTACCGGCCAACAAGGCCAGGACAGCAATGGGCACGTTTGACAGCCCTTGGCTCATATAGAGAGGTGGGAAGGGCCTGTCATTATATCACGACAAATGAGTCAAGAGTAATGGTAGATGTAGGGGTAAATATCGCTAGTGATACAGACCCTATGCCATACTTCACCGCACCCGAAGCCTTGCCGATTGAGAAGTTAGATGCGGTTGTCTTAACACATTCGCATCTAGACCACGCTGGAATGCTTCCAGTATTGTTCAAGTATGGATACAAGGGTCCAGTTTACTGTACACCTCCAACCCGTGATTTAATGCTATTATTACAAACAGATTATCTGAAAGTTAGTGGCGCTGAAGGAAAAAGGTGTCCCTATGAGATGGAAGATATTCGCACCTGTATGAAACACGTTGTGGATGTTAATTGGGGCGAAACTACACAAATCACCCCCGATATCAAGTTGACTTTCTCCAATGCAGGCCACATCTTAGGCTCTTCAGCAGTTCACCTGCATATCGGTGACGGCAAGCATAACATTGTCTTATCAGGTGACCAAAAATATGAGAAATCATGGTTATTCGATGCTGCAAATACCAGATTTCCACGCGTTGAAACCTTAGTGCTAGAATCAACATATGGTGCATCGGGAGATTATCAACCAAGCCGCCAAGAGGCGAATCAAGAATTACAAGATATTATTTCGAGAACTCTGAGAAGAGGTGGAAAAGTAATTTGCCCAGTATTCGCAGTAGGTAGAAGTCAAGAAGTGATGATTGCAATTGATGAATTATTCCGTTCTGGTGCAGTGAAACCAGTGCCGGTGTGGCTTGATGGAATGATACAAGAAGCGACAGCAATTCACGCAGCCCACCCCGATTACCTCACTAGTAGTCTAAGGAAATCTTTACTCCAAGACGATGGTGCGAACCCATTCACAAGTGAATGGTTTAGGCCGGTAAAGGGAAGAGAATTGCGTGATAGTATTATTCACGACTCTTCGCCATGTATTGTCTTAGCAACATCTGGAATGATGAGCGGAGGCCCGGTAATGGAATACTTCAAGAACTGGGCACATGAAGAAAGAAATTCACTTTGTTTCGTTGGCTATCAAGCAGAAGGGACTCTTGGAAGAAGATTGCAGAAAGGTTTCGGAGAAGTTCCAATGGTCATTAATGGTCAAACTGAGATCGTAAAGGTTGGCTGTGAGATGCTGACAATCGATGGATTTTCTGGCCACTCAGATCGCAGACAGTTGTTAGAATTTGTAGACCAAATAAACCCTAAGCCACAAAATATTATTTGCCATCACGGTGATTATTTCAAATGCAACGAACTTGGCAGAACTTTGCGTGATCGCTACAAGTGCAGGACATACGCTCCAAAGAATCTGGAAACTATTCGTCTAATGTAAAATCACATTAACGGAATATCATAGCCCGATTGAATTGGGTCTGGTATTGTAGTTTCAACTTCATCAATAGAACTTAGTTTGTCGCTATTGTTATTATTGCTCGTTGCAATTATTAACCCTGCGGTTGACGATGCTGAATGATTTTCCTTGTCTTCTGAATTTGCGAAAAACCCCCGAAGTAATGTAGAAAATATCAACACTATTACTACTGAAAATATTGATGCGGGCAATATCAAATTATAATTTCCGGTAGTAATTATATGTTGAACAAAAATAATAACTACAAAAACAATGATTGCAAATGACATCATTCGCCTAGAAAGTAGTTCCACAATGCGGGTAAGACCGCTCTCTTCATGAACCTGTTGCACCTCTGCCGTAACATGTTCTCCTCAGATAACCCTTCACAATCCTCCGCCGCTTGCCCGGGATGGTTGATGACTGCAGTCGCTCCATGGGGGGAAAATGAGGAGGATGCATTTGACCAAGGACTGGTAGAACTAGGCTTGGGAGATGCACGTTTAATTCAGGTCAAAGGTGCAATGCTGCCATTAGGATTTGAAGCAGTAGCGCCGCAATCCTTGCCTATGGGTTCCTTAGTTGAATGCCATCTGGCAACAGCATTTTCATGGAGTGGAGCTAGTGCTTGCGCTGGAGTTGCATGGGCTTCTTGTCAAACACCGGAAGGAGATGAATGCGCTATAGTTGCAACAATTTCGACAAACTTAGATTATGATGAAACCTCATTATTGCTAAGAAGAAATTTGCAAAGAAGGCTTGCAAGTAGGGATTTAGAAGTGATTACCTTTGATTTGGCAGTGGACGAAGTTACTGCGGCAGGCGACCATCATGGTGTCGCAATGGCCGCTTTGATATTGCCTGAGTCATTATCACTTGGAGCAAATACTGCTACAGGTCCTATTAGAGGCGGATTAACTCGTAAAGCATCGGATTCAGCGATTAATCGTGTTGAGGTAAAGGCGCCAGCAGCACCTGCAATGAGGCCGGGTGGAAGAAGGTCAAACAATTCCGGAGATACAGACTTTTCACTCTAAATTCATTAAGTCTTGATTGGGATTGAGGGTAATGAAACAAAAGCAATGGATTGTCGTTCGCTGTAGCGCGTGCAGAAATTGCCATGGTTCCAATGGCAATTACAAGAAATGCCCCCACTGCGGCAACACTATCGGTGAAAATGCCGATATTGTATCAACTGTAAGTTCAGATGCAGAACTAAGAATAGAAGTTGCAATTGCAAATACTCCTGCAGAATTAAGAGATTCGTTGAGAGAAAAATTGAAATCTACAGAATCTCTTGTTCATAATTCAGATCCACATGCTTTTACTATGGCAAAATGGGTTCACCAATCAGCCGATGAAAACGGCGAAATAACTCTGCAATCACTATCTTCATTAATCGCTACAAAAAATAGCGATATCAGTGCGGAAGATTTGATTTCAATGGCAGAAACACAGGGTATGTTGCTTCGTATTGATGAAAACCGCTGGACCCTTCTTGAGTGAAGTTCATATGGTAAAGGCCGTGGCAATGAATCAAGGGCGTATGGGTTAGTTTGGCCTATACTCGGGCGTTTGGGACGCTTGGACCCAAGTTCAAATCTTGGTACGCCCACTTATTCATTTTACGTAGTATAGGTTCGCTCATAGGTTGCTATTAGTGAAATTACTCTTCAGGCAATGTGATTGAGTGAACCCAGATAATATGGAACCCGAATTGAGTCTTAATGAATCGTTGTGGAACACTTTCCGGCTGCATTGACCAAACTTCATCTTCAAAATCTTGGACCATTTGCCCTTCAATAAATTCTCCCAAATCACCCTTTTTTGAGCCGCTTGAACAAGTCGAATACTTCTTAGCCATTTTTTTAAACTCTTTTAGTGGTTTTTTGGCCCCCTGTATTGCCTCTAGGCATAATTTGGCATCTGGCTTATTGCCAACCAAAATATGGCGCACATGGGCAAATCTCGGCTTTTTTCTTCTATCATGTCGACGCATTGATTACACCTCTTGAATAATTATTTTCACTACTTTGCTCAAAACTAATCCTCAGTTCTTGTTTAACGACCACAGCCATCCTATCAAAAATGTGCGCACAGGACCATGTGAAAATTACTATGAGATATATCGGAATCCCGCGCTCTACTAATGTTCGTTCCAAATCGGTTGAAATCCCTGGAATTAATGCTATCCATCCAATATAATATGAGATAAAAGCGAAGATAGTATGTGGAGACACTTTGCGTGAAAAAAGCCAATATAGATTGCGGATGTGATGCTCTACAGCCATCATTAACCCTACTTTAAAGAAAAATGAAATATTGTTTATTCCCGAAGTCTCATCCCTATAGATTGCACGAACAGGATGGTGTGATATTTTCCATCCATATTTCGCTAACTGAATTATCCAATAATTAGGATAGCCATATCCGCTCCAAGAATTATTCCAATTCCAATTACGTAGAACAATATCACTTGTTGCTGTATAGCCGCATTGAGGGTCAGATATTCTTTGACCAGCAGCCAGTGAGGTGAAGAAGGAAAGTAACACTGTCGCCAGTCTGCGAATAAGTGGCATATTGCGTAAACCTTCATGATGAATCGAACGGTCGCCTTTGATGTGGTCTGCTTTGCCAGAAATAACGCCATCAACTAAACTCTCAAGGTCATCTGCATCCATTTGACCATCGCCTGCCATCACCGCACTAACAAATTTTGAATCTCCAAATATTTCAATCAACTTTTGGTGTCCATTGTCAATCGCATTACCGACTCCCAAACCATTTAATCTGATCAGAGTAATTTCTGCGCAACACTCTGTAGTAATTGCAATATTACCTGTGCCATCGTTAGAGCCATCATCAATTACCACCACATGGTCAACAAATGAAGGAATTGTAGAAAGAACACCTCCAATATGGCTGGATTCATTGCGTGCAGGAATCACCACACCGATGCCCCACCCCTGCAACATGGATAATCGTAGGGCTGTTCATTCAATAACTAAACCCATAATTCAATTCAACCGTATCAGCAAATAATGTATAGAATCAACATTGTGATAAATAATATTAGAGAGAATTGATAGAGGAAGAAATGTGCAGAGGTATTGTGAGCAATGAATTGCGCGTGATATTAATGGGTCGCGATGTAGAGTTGCGAGTTATTTCGCTTATCGTTCGTTGCCGTACGATTGCCGATGAAGTTGTTTTCCTTGATTTGGGCTCAAATGATGAAACAGTAGAATTGGCATCTGAATTTGATTGCCCCGTAATAAATTATAATGGCGAGATGGAAACATCAAAAATTGTTAGTTTTTTGCAAGAAAGTAACTTGGATGAAATTGCAACAACTCTGCTCATCCACATTACATCTCAGTGGAAACTACGCGATTTGCCGTTGACTGCAAATCGGGCACGCGATAATTGGGATTTACATATTTCCGTAAAAGGTACGGGTAACGAAAAAGTAAACCCTGAGGAGATTATTCTATCAAGTGTTGAATTCAATCACTTAGTAATTACACCAGATGGAATGCAGGCAATGGCTAATTTGGGACCACTTGGGACCGCTATGGATTTGCCAGATGATTTGAGAGTAAGAGTAGTTGGTTCAACTTCACAAGTCAATGTGCCACAACAAGAATCGCTTGCAACCGCAAGTCGCTTTGCACAACTCTTCTACTGGATGCTCGAATCAAAACATCCACTATTTTTATTCGGAGTACCTGGAATTGTATTATTCGTATTAGGGTATAAGTTGTCAGGGAATGTTGTTGATACATTTGATGAACTAAATTCAACATCAATTGGAGTTACATTATCAGTTATTGCAATGACAATGATTGGATTATTCGCAATGATGGTCGCAATAATCCTCTATATTATGGGTAAGCAGGCCGAACAGATCCAATCGCAATATGATTGGAAAAGTAAAGATTAATTCCATCGAGATGGGAATGGTGATGAAATGAATAATTACACAGGTTTAGTATGTCTTGATATGGATCGTGTCCTAGTGGACCACCTTTCAACTTGGCAGTATGTCTATGACAAGTTAGGAATAAATAATGACGAATCATTTGAACTTTATAATCAGGGTTTACTAAATGAATGGGATTGGATAAAATTAGATATTGCACTTCTAAAGGGTAGCAGAATTGTTCCTGAAACCCCGTTGACAGATTCAGAAATGCGCGACCACTTATTGGGAGTTCCAATGATGAAAAATTACCACCAATTAATTGCAACATTGATTGATAAAGGATTTGCAGTTGCAATAGTAAGTGGTGGCTTACAACAATCTGCAAGGGATATTGCAGCACAATTTCCTAGCGACAAAAAATGGAAAAAACGTTGGGGTGGAATCGACCGCCATACTTGTGAAAGACTCAGTTTGGGATTCGATACAAAACTTCATGTTTTCACCAATGGTTGGTTGGTGGGGAAACAGTTACCAAATGGTGAAAATGAGTTAGGTGACTTCGGTAGGTACCAAGTACAAATGAATGGAAAAGGTGCGGTAGTAAAAATGCTACAGAGGAGATTAGGAATTAGTAAAGAGAAAACTGCTTCTGTTGGAGATTCTGCGGGCGATATTGGAATGTTCCAAGAATCAGCAATGGCAATTTGCTTCAACCCTTGGGATGATAAGCCAAAACAGCACGCTGATGTTGTGGTCGAAGAAAAAGACCTTGCTATTGTGCTTGAATTAATAACAAATGCAATACAATAGAGGGATATTGTAGCAAGAATTGATAACTTTGTCACTTTGTAGTGGTTGTCATGGACGGCATTGGTGACACTTTTATTTCTTCTTTCTGCATCCATTGTGGATTTATGCTAGGCGCATTTATTCCAGGGATGCCTTGCCCAGATTGTGGGGAGCCACTTATTTGAATCAAGGTGAAACTCTTCTGGAATCTCTTGGGAATGGGATTACTTCTCTGATATGGTCTGCACCTGTTAGCCATGAACAAACCCTATCAACGCCAAGTCCGAAACCTCCATGAGGAACGCCGCCATATGACCTAGTGTCGATGTAAAATTGGTATGCAGCCTTATCAGTACCTTCTTCATCGAGGCGAGCAAGTAATTCTTGTTCTGACCAAGTTCTTTCCCCTCCACCAATAATTTCTCCATATCCTTCAGGGGCTAACAAGTCGTGACAGAGAACATATTTGTCTTCATCAGGGTCAACTCTGTGGTAGAATGGTTTTGCAATTTTTGGGTAATGTGTAAGGAAGTGTGGAACCTCAAAATCTTGAGTCAATACCTTCTCCTTTGAATAATCTAAGTCTTGGCCCCATTCAATATCTACTCCCATTCCTTGTAATGTTTCAACCGCTTCATCATATCTCATTCTTGGATATGGGCTATCAGCATATCTTGCTACTAGGTCAAGGTCGCGTCCAATACTCTCTAATTCATCTGAACGGTGCTCTATAAGATCGCTTGCAATCTTTCTAACAACACCTTCTCCATGAGACATTATTTCATCATTTGTCGCCCAAGCAACTTCCATTTCAGCATGCCAAAATTCTGTCAAATGTCTCCTAGTGCGTGATTTTTCTGCTCGGAAAGAGGGTGCAATCGTGTACAACCTTTCCAATGCTGGCATTGCAGCTTCTGCATAAAGTTGCCATGATTGTGTCAGGTAAACTTTCCTTCCAAAGTATGGTACCTCAAATAATGTAGAACCTCCTTCAACCGCACCAGCAACAAAGTTTGGTGCCTGATATTCAGTAAAATCCAAGTCTCTAAAATAGTTATGAATTGCACCAAATACAGTACTGCGCACCTGCAGCATCGTCGTCATTCTGGATGTCCTAAGATAGAGATGACGGTTGTCAAGTAAAAATTCAGTTTCTCCTCCATCAGCAGCCTGCATAGCAGATTCTGTGATTGGAAAAGGCCTTTCTGGATTTACGCTACCTACTATGACTACAGAACTTGCGACCATTTCGTGGCCTCCATCTGCTCTTTCATCGACATTGATCATGCCTGTGATTTTGATTGATGATTCAATAAGTGCTCCTTTTGCATCCTCAAAAGGTTCATCTCCAACAGCATCTCTCTTGACAACGCATTGAATTACGCCAGTGGAATCTCGTAATACTATGAAACGGATTTTATTGGAACCACGGCTACGCTTTACCCAGCCCATTAATTCCACTTCTTGTCCGTCATATTTTCCGGCTTGGACATCGCCGATAAAGATGGTCTTCACCATATTCGCACCGGTTCTTCCTATATCGCATCGTAATTCAAGTTCACCCTAATACAATCTCAATGGAAAGTGAAATACAGTGCAATAATGACACAATAATTGCATCATCTATAGCAAAGTGTCAAAGCCGAGCCTTGAGAATTATGCCCATGCGGCAAATTGCGGTCTATGCTATTGGTGGCAACGCTCTCTCATCTCCTTCAGGAGATAATGTCCAACAAAGTTCGCAAGTTCTTGCTAGAGTGATGAGTGATGTCGTAGATCTATTAGAGGGGGGTTGGGGTGTAATCCTAACCCATGGTAATGGCCCACAAGTTGGCCATTTACTAGCAATGGATGTCGAGCAAAGTCAAGAGATGGATAGTTGGGTTGCTGCGACACAAGGTATGATAGGTCACTCTCTGTCAATTAATCTAGACTCAATTCTAATGAGGCGGAGGAGGCCAGAAAGAACCGCAGTAGTTTTGACAAGAGTAGAGGTCAATGGAGCAGATAAAGGGTTTCAATATCCTACAAAACCCGTAGGGCCAGTCTTGTCTAGTGATGTGGTAATGGCTGCTGACTGGGATATTGCTGAGACTATTTTAGGTCCGAGAAGAGTTGTTGCCAGTCCACTTCCAATGCGGGTCTTAGACCTGCAAGTGATTCAAAAATTGGTTGAACTGAAGGCGGTTGTCATCTGTGGTGGCGGTGGAGGTATTCCTGTGGTGAAAAAAGGAAATCACTATGTTGGTGTTCCTGCAGTTATCGACAAAGACCGCCTTTCATCATTATTAGCGATTGAATTACAAGCAGATGCATTAATTATTTCAACAGCGATTGATAGTGTGAAAACAGGTTTTGGTAGTGAAAATGAAGTAAGTCATAGTGAATTAACAATTGACCAGTGTGAACAATTCATCGCGGCGGATGAATTTCCAGAAGGTTCAATGGCACCAAAAATTGGAAGCTTGATGGAAGCAGCATTGCATAATCCAAAATGTAAAGTGATATTGTGTCAGCCAGGTGATGCAATGAAGGCATTACGTGGTGAATCCGGCACCACAATTCATCAATAATGTATTAGAACAATTTTCAAAATGCAAACATTTGCAAGCGCATCTTCATTAAGCGAAGTCGTTTTAGCCCATTTAATGACTACCGAGTTGCCAACTATTGAAGCCGAAGCACACTGTGATGGACCATGTGGGGTTTATGACCCAGCAAGTGCAAGAATCGCTGCAGAAGCAGTACAATCAATGACCAACAAAATGCTCGCTCTCGAGTGCCCAGACACTTCCAATGCATCTGCAATGGCCGCTTACCTAAACACAATGAGCCGGTATGCTGCTATCAAGGAAGACGAAGGTCACAAGTGCAAATCGGAATTACTTGTTTTATGGACGGACTTCTTCAAACCAATTCATCTAGAAGCAAACCCAAACTTACACGATACCTTTTGGAAGGCTGCAAAGTTATGTTCTGCTTGTAAAGTAGAAGTTTCTGCAGTTCACGCACAAGAACTGATGGATGCAATTGAAGAAATCCACAATATGTTCTGGGCAGTAAAGGGAAGAGAAGTCGCTTGGGTTCGTGCATCTTGAATCAATAATGAGGATTAGTGATGTCTGATTTCCACGTCATTATTCGTGGTGATTCAATGTGGCCAACATTTAGTGATGGTGAAAAACTGACTGCTAGTGATGTAAGTAAGAATAATCTTACAGTTGGTGATATAGTAGTATCGAAGCATCCATTAAAGTCTGATGTCGTTATTGTGAAGAGGATTAAAAAAATGCTAATGGATGAACAAATATTTCTCCAAGGGGATAATCCTGACCCATTGGCCAGTGAGGATTCACATAATTTTGGTCCAGTAAGCATTAATTTGGTGATTGGAATAATCAACAAGTGAATAGTATCACAAATTGTTTGTTGGTTATTGTGGCGGGCCTGACGGGGTTCGAACCCGCGACCGATGGATTAAGAGTCCATCGCTCTACCTGACTAAGCTACAGGCCCATGCCGCCCTCTTGCAACCCGTATTTAACCATTGACGGTGTAATTTGTTTGGTGGTGTAGGGAGTTGAATCAAGCTAGTCTTCCAACTTGATTGATATGGGTTTCCACACCATTAGCACCAGCCAAAACAACTGCATCGCACATATTGTTGAACAATCCAACTTGCACAACTCCAGCAATGTTCAGTATTTCTGCCTCCATCTTTACAGGATTGGTAATAGTTGGTCCACAATGTGCATCAGCGATTAGATTTCCATTATCGGTAACCACAGGGTTATCGCCTGCCATTCTACAATTGACTCTACAATCTAGTAATCTGGCCAAAGCACGAATTGTAGCACTGCTGGAAAATGGAGTTATTTCAATTGGCAGGGGAAATGCTCCAAGAACGTCAACCCTCTTTCTATCATCTGCAACTACAACCATTGCTGAAGATTCTTGCACTACTATTTTTTCTCGCACTAATGCAGCCCCTCCACCCTTGATAAGTTGAAAATCAGGGTCATATTCATCCGCTCCATCAATGACGATATCCAATCCATCAATGCTGGATAATTCAACTAGTGGAATTCCAACTTCTAAAGCCAGTTTCTCAGTTGCAAGAGAAGTTGGTACGCCAACGATCTGCAAACCTTCTTCAGAAATCATCCGCCCTAATTCAATAACGGTATGCTTTACAGTTGAGCCAGTTCCAAGACCAACTTTCATCCCAGTTTTTACGAATGAGCATGCCGCAATTCCAGCCTCTTTCTTCAGTTGCTCAACATCGGCCATGAGCAGTGGGTATTGGATATAGTTCATGATGCTTTTCTCAAAGCCAATGCTATTCTACACGATGTGATGTCAAAAGTCTTTTCAGTCTAGTATTGATGTATGGGAATTATGGGAGCAGATGCTAGTTATAGGTCTGCGGCAATTTCCCTCGTATTCATATTCCTAGTATCCTCTTTCGCAGGGTTAGTTTCCAATCCAGAAAACAATCAATTAGTTGACCAATCAGTCCAATCCGCATCAACTCCGATTGGGCAAAGTACTTTGTTAACAGTTGGCTCATTCCCTGATGGCTCAAACCAGAAAGTGAGTATTTCAGTTCCAGATGGAGAAGCAATCCAGTCACTTGATTTGAATGTTGAAGCGGCAACATTGACAACATCTACCGCCTTTTCATGGGATGAATCAACTGATTATGCAACTGGAACTGTATATGATGGAATGGATGTTAACGGTACATCATTGACAATTTTACCTCAAGGTATTGAATGGGATTTTGAAGGAAGTCAACAAGGCTGGACCTTTGGAACAGGTTGGCTTCATGGCGCTGATACAGGCCTCAGTGCGCCCAAGGTACATAGTGGCGCAGATGGAATTTACACATATAATGGAAATTACCCTAACAATATTGGCACCACCTATTGGGCTACTTCCCCTACATTTGATTGTTCAGGATGTAGTGGCTCTTGGCAATTGAAATATTGGAAGAGATTAGGAGTTGAATCGGCATCTTGGGACCATGCATATGTTGCAGTTAAAACATCAAATGGCGCATGGAACACTATCTATTCGAGTTCATACGTAAATGATAATCAATTCTATCAAGTAACAAATGATATTTCCACTCACATCTCTGGAAACTCAGATTTCAAGGTTAGATTTGGAATTGGAAGAACTGATTCCAGCGTCACATATACTGGATGGAATGTCGATGACGTTGTTATCGAACCACTCGGCGGAGTATCGGGCGGTGAAGGAAATTGGACATCGCAACCTTTCAGTCCTCTCTCTTTAGGAATGGGCGAGGACAGAGCATTTGGAATGATGTATATGGATGCAGTCGTTCCAGCAGGTTCAGTGTTTGATTGGAGTTTAATGGATGCCTCTACAGGCCAATTGATACCCCAATATTCTCATTATGAAACAACGAGTATGGATTTGGGAATGGTTGACTGGCAAAAGTATCCATCGGTTAGAATCAAAATTCATATGGGGACAGGGCAAGGCAATAGTGCACCAATAATCAATGGATTTTATTTTGATGGAGCCATCTATGAAGATTTCAAAGGCGATCCAATAAGAATCGATTGGCAATTGCAAGGTGCTACTTGGACGCCAGGTACAATTAGTGGTACATCAGATGTATTGTCTCCAATCTATAGAATGAGGTCTGGATTCGGTGCTATTGCCAGCCATTCAGTAATGAATGCGGGTTGCGAACTACAATATACATTAGATAGTGGTCAGTCATGGACAACATTGCCAAGTGATACAAGTGACTCTCTAAATACACCCGAATTCATGGTTCAATTCAAATTCACATCTAGTGGTACATGCAATATTGATGTTTTTGATGTAGAATTAGTACATACTTCTGTTCCAGATGGACTTAGAATAGATGTGGGATTAGATGGTATTTCCGATTGGTCTCTGAATAATCCTGGTGATGGTCGTTTTGGAATACAAGATGTGCATAGATTCGGTTCGGGCTGGATGAGTTCCAATTCAATTCCAACAGCACCATCTTTCTTTGAATTATTATTGCCCGTATCCGGCGTATCTGATTTCTCATTTGCTCTAGCAAGTGATGTTGAGATGAAAAGCCCATATGCGACAATTTCAGTAGAGGGTAATTCGATTATCAATAAGCCATTATCCGACCTGCTGAAATGTCGGCAAATTAGCCTAACAACCAACGAATTAACATCTTTGAATAATGCGTTGGGTGGAAGTAGTGACTTTTCAATGAAAGTGATCACCATTAGAGTGGGCTCTTCAGAATCTCCTGCTGAAGTGATGCTGGGTGGAATTTTTGCTCCTTGGGATAGCAACCTTAACCTATCATTTTCTCCAACCGATCCTTTAGTATTAGCATTGAATAACCAATTGACAACGATTGTACCCAGTGCTGGTGTTAAAGAAGTAAAATTGCCAGTGAGGATGAGTAGCACGGGAGCCATTAGGCTTACAGTTGACGGAATAACTTCACAATCATCAGTAACTCCAGTTTCGCTTTCAGTCAGCAATGTAGTGGATACATTCACTCCGAGTGTAGAATGGTATGAAGTCGAAAGTGTCTTTGATTTTTCTAATTTAGGTGTTTCTAATGCTTTGTCTCATGCTAAGTCAAATGGGTGGTCTGTAGAGATGAAAATAAATGGGCAGAATCAATTTTCTTCAATCAGATGCCCATTTACCTCACTGAACATGACCGGCTCTACCATCTCTGGATGCACAATGTCTGGTGTTAATTTATTATGGACAAATGCTGGCGCAGATGGTAGAATTTCTGTAATTGATGCAGGGCAATATGTCCAACTAGAACACAAATTCAAATTCCCAGAATCATGGGATGATGAGCCTTCATTGTCTGTATCTGTATTCTTGATAGCACCAACTGGGCCGATGATTCCAGCAAACATGGATTTCGGACTTGGTAATTCAGCAGGTGTTGAAAATGATGTGACACTCAAATCTTGGTCAGTTGTTACTTCTGATGGCGTGCATTCGGTTGAATCTTCTCCATACCTTAACCCAGGTCAGCAAGTTATTGTTGAAGCGGTAATTGGCTTTGAAGAAGTATATTTGAGCCCATCTCCTCGGTCTGGCCAAACTATTGTTAGACTACTTGAAAATGGCGTGGAAATAACATCCTCATCTCTAGTTGTCAATGGAATTGTTTCGTTGCCATATTCAATTCCAAGCGGAATAAGTTCTGTTGATTTGGAAATTGTTCTTGAGCCTCTAAAGGGGCAAGGTATTGGATATGAGTGCGTGAGCAATTTGACATTTGAGTTTGATACTATTGCTCCAGCATTGCTTTCAATGGATGTTGAACAATTT
>DUCL01000100.1:624-12550 GCA_012959845.1 Candidatus Poseidoniales archaeon | reverse complement strand
CTCCGAGAAATGAATTCAAGTTCCAAATCGCAGATAGGCCGGTATTGCCGAGTCATGCAAAAGCAATTTTGTGGAGGTCTTGGGTAGATGACCTCGATATGGATGGTGCAATGGATGAAAATGAGGTAGTTGTCAACAACTTAATCCTGCCAGAAAATTTAACACATCTACAAGCAGATTACACATTGGAGATGAATACTTCGCTTGCACCAGATGGTTCCTTTTTCTCAGCATGGCTTGAAATCGCTGACCCCGCTGGAAATATCTTGGCAAACTCAGGCTCATATCAAGAACCTCTATTCAATGTACAGTTGCGAAGTGATGGTGCGCCAAGTTTGGGTTCAAATGTCAATGATTGGGGCTTGGGTGAAAATGTTTGGATTCATCCGGGAGAGTCAAATATTGTTGAAGTGTCTATTTGGGATAGTAATGGAATAAGCGATATTTCAGAGATTAGTTTAGATCTTTCTGGAAATACATTTGACAGCGTTGAAATTATCTGGTCTGGAGTCGATCAATCTTGTTACTCAGCGGAAATATATCTTGATATTGAATCATGCGGAATAATTCCATCAGAACCTTCTGAAGTGTTTTCTTCGGAGGGCCTATTCGTTGTAAATTTCTCCTTTGAATGGGGTTTTAACCCCGATGTCAGTCTATTGCGGAGGCCGCATCTAATGCTTAGCGACTATCAAGGTCAGTCAAATAATTTTGATTTGTCCAGTTTAGATTGGAAATTCTCCGGAGAATTGCTTATCGATAGAGATGAAATTTCACTCTTAACTGGCGGCGAAGAGATAGATGGATTGGCAGAATGGATTACTCCGAGAACAGATATTGATATTTCCGGTGGAATTGAGTGGTACCGGAGTGGCAGGGATGTCGACCAACCACTTGAATTGATGTTTTCAATATCCGATACTGATGTTGAACTTGATTATATTGATGGCGACTTCACTGGGAGCATATTATCTCCTCTAGAACCAGGAACTTATTCACTGACAGGAACGTTATTTGATCCGCCTAATGGTGCGATTGACAAGGGACCTCAGACTCCTTTTGCATGGTTCATTGTCGATGAAATATCGCCAAAGATTGTAAGTGTCAATAGTCCGGTACATAATTCTGTGATAAATGAAAAAGATTGGAACGAACTCTCAATTGAAATATCAATCTCAGAGGATGAGCAGTTGGATGCCGAAACACTCATGCTGAACTGGGCAGTACACCCTGCAGGACTTGGGTTGAATGTAGAGTCTATTGTCAATGGAACACGTTCACTATCTGTCCTAGGTGGGAAATTAAGTGGGGATTCAATTCCGTGCAGGGCCCAACTTGATCTAGGAGCAGAATTGAGTCAAGAATTGCGCTCACAGAATCTGGAATTGCGAATCTGGATAACAGGAGAGGACAAAGCAGGACATGAAATCTCAACGACATTCAATGATATTGATGCCCCACTTTCAGTATGGGTCATTGAACAGAGAATTGCACAATTCTCATTTGCATCACCACAAATGGAGCCTAGTAAAGGCTTGCACGCCAACGAGCAAGTAGATTTGGCAGTATTGATCAGTAACGATGGTAGAGCAGCAGGTAGCGCTCAATTAGTACTAGAATTAGTTGAAAGCAACGGGGCAAGAACACGCCTTGATGCAAAAGATATCCACTTAGAAGCAGGAGAAAATGTGGCCTATACACATTCGTGGACACCAGACCGCATGGGAACAATGTGGATTGAATTCCATATTATCAATGGCCCAAGTGCACAAACTGCAACCGTCCACGTTGACGCTGCTATATCTGATGGGATCTCTGCCAGTTTTAGTGAAATCAATCCAGTATTACTGACAATAATCATATTACTATCAGTAGCATTGCTGGGATTGATAACATATGGTTTGAAAGGGAATGATGGCCCCAACCGTAAGTTCAATCCAGCAAAACAAAAGCGTGCTTCAAAATCATTACCAAGCATTGACGAATTCGCTAGGGCGAAGAAGCAAAACGAAAAGGAAGCCTTGGCCCAAGGTGCTTATTCGGGTATGCATGAGAGTAGTTCACCCGGTGAAAACCCGTATGATTGAGCAATTATTTGCCAATATTCATTCACTCTGTTATTTGCGAGAGGTTGAAATGATTGATGCAGAACCCTTGCTTGGAGGGAGAAGGAGGACCGCTGACAGAGTTCGACTCTGAGGAAAGTCCCCTCTCCATAGTGCAAGTGGTTCGCAGAAGTGAAAAAACAGAGATGTTTAGGTTAATGCTGCAGAAACGATACGATACAGGGTGTGTACAATGATGTTGCAAGACAGAGATTGCCTTGATGTCGATGAGACGAGCAACCCCACTGGAGCAAGTCCAAACAGTTACAATAGAGCTGCACGCTCTGTAGCAGGTAGGACGCTTAGTTGAATGTGGTCGCCGAAAGGTAACAGAAAGGGGCTTACTCCCTTCTCCCTCCCCTCGTTCAATCCTCTAATACAGCATCTAGAGGATTCATTGATAATTCGCTGGCAAGAGAAATTCCTTCTCCAAAATCTATCCAACTTTCTTCACCACGTATTTTGGCCCTTAGCGTATGCTCCAAAGTGAATATTGATGGAAGTAAGAATGCACTGGTCAAGAAAGCGAAGAAAATCAACATGCACATTATCATGAAGAAATTTTCTAGACCTGGGAAGGCTGCCAAAAATCCTGCAGAAATTCCCGCTACAGTAGTAAAGGTAGTCTCAAAAATAGTCTGACCGGTCTCTTCTATAGAAGTTGCAATGCCTGTAGGAGTCTCACCCTCCTCTTGTATTCTATGCATCACGTGAATTGAATCATCGACCCCAATTCCAAAGACAATTGTTCCTATCATCACCGTAAAAATATTGATGCTAACATCGGGACTTTGCATCAATAACGGTTGCCACAATATTACCACTGCAACAGGAATCATCGTGTATAGACCCAATCTTATTGATTTGAAAACAAAGCACAATACGATAGTGAGAACAATCAATGTGATCACAGTCGTTTGGTTTTGAGTGTCGTGGATGCCTTTATTGATATCTAAGGAAACAGGAAGTCCCCCTGTTAGCAGTGAAGTTCGTGTATCAACTAAATCCTGCTCCTCAGAGAGTATTTCATCAATTTCATCCCTTAGTCCTCCGGCGACATTTAGATTCATATACGGTTGTGTGACATAGACGATAGCCTTAGTTCCAGCCTCATTTAATAGCATTGATTTCACTTCATCTGTCAAAGTATCAAAAACGACATTGACCATATCCTTTCTCAAACCTTTGCGACCTTCTGGCCCGGTTAGTTCTAATCCTAGCCAGACATTGCATTCTATTGGGTCATTGCTCTCCCAGCAAGGGTCATGGAGCAAATCCCAAAGGCTGCCTTCATACAAGGTAACTCCCTCGGTTAGAGTGATTGTTGCAGGTATCGTTCTCAAGAATGTGATTATGCTAGTGGTGTTGGTAGAATCAATATCTCCTATACGGTTTTCGAGTAAATCTATTGAGTCTAGTACCGGCAAATCTCTTATTTGGTCAGTATTATTGTCATTAGGTCTATCTTCAGCATGATAGATGAATAGCGATGTTTGCCCACTGCCAAATTGCCGAGAATATTCTGCTAATGCATTTAATGATTCAATTCCGTCTGGCGCTTCAGATGAGCCAGTGATTGGCTCGTTCATTTCATCCAATGAGAGTAAACCAAGGGTGGTAACACCTCCAGTTAGCAAGATGATAATTAGGAATCCTTTAATTGGTATTTTACTAATACCTCCCCATACTTGAGGGTTAGTTCGTTTGTTGAATTTGGTAAGCCACGCTAATGTTGGTACCAATATTATAGAGAAAATCAATGTTGAAACGATTCCAATTACCAATGTTAGTCCGACAGAACGAATCGGAGTAATTGGAACTATCGAGGGGGCAATCAATACAGAGAAACCAATAATCGTCGTCATAGCAGAAAGGAAAACAGCAACACCAGTAGAGGATGTCATCTCTAAGATACATTCCTTGTAAAATAAAGGGTCCCATAAGTCCGGAACTTCTTCAGGAGGTTTTCCTTGCCTCCTCCTTCTTTCATTTTCATCATTACATATGTCAATTTTTTTACGCCGCACTTCTTCTATTCGATTGACCATGTGCAGGGCATAATCAACTCCCAATCCAATTAATATCGGGAATGTAGCAACGATCATCGGTGTTAAGTGAACATCCATTATTACCGAAATACCGAATGTTACTGCGAGAGCCATCATAATTGGTGTTCCAGTGATAACAATAACCTTCAACGAACGATGAATTGCAGTGATGAAGAATATGGTGAAGAACACAGACCATGGTAATATCATCAAAAGGTCTTTGTAAATTTCATCAGAAATATCTTGAATCACTTTTGTTAGCCCAGTAACGGTCATTTCAGTGTTTGCCATTTCACTTGGTCTTGCATCGATAACGTTTTGGAAATGTTGATGTAATTCCTCAAAATTTTTGTAATCACCAGTTACTTCGGGGCTGGAATGCATTCCGATAACAATAGCTGCAGTATCCCATATTCCATCACCATCTTGGTCGTTGGTATAATTGCCATCACCATCAGAATCAACGGTTGGGTCCATATCGTTGGTATCTTTGAACAGAGCATCAAACCCACCTTCAGATTCTTCAATTATTTGGTCAATTCTTTGTTGGTCTGGAATTGCATATTCTCCACCACCCGGGAGATTACAATCGATTTGAATTGGTATTCTAGTGTTAATTCCATGTTCGCACATCGAATTATTGAAACGCCCATCTGCTGAATTGATTTCTTTGATTACTTGTGCGGGTGAAATAATCCACAAAACACCATCATTATTGCCATGGTCATTTTTGTCATAATCAATTCCTCTACCTGTGGAACCACCACCCAAGTTATGGTCGTCTCCTTCAACCCAACTTATTTCGCGGAGGTAATCTTCTGAAGTGATATTTACCGTATTTCTCGTATCATGGGCATTAGCAGTCTGTACATAAATTATTGCGATATCGGTAGACCACTCCTTCTGCACTTCCAATAATAATTTTGTTGATGGAGCACCTTCCGGTAAAAATATCTCAACATCATCCTCAATTTGGTCTTGAAAATCTAATCCCTGCTGAGCAAAAAATGCAGTGATTATCAGCAATAATATCAGTACGGTCATAGGACTTGCTAGAACGGTCGAATACATATTGTCAAGTCGGCGTAATGTTCCATTTGCAAGTGCTGCTTGAAATCGCTCAAGCGACGATAATTCGAGGACATCATCTCCTCGCTCATCATCAGTTGAGGTGCCCATAGATAATGCGAGGCGCAAACCGCTCATGAACCATTCTCAAAAAATAAGAGATAATCAGTCTAATCCGAATTCTCGGACAAGTAAATGTCGTAAGAATCCACGTGCGCTTTGCAGTACAAGACCTGTTGCCATTAATGACAATCCTAGGACACCAATCCAAATTGCGGAAAGCCCCGGGCCAACAATACTGTCAAATTGAGTGGAAAAACCGCGAGCAGTGTTTAGCCCCATCGCTGCACCAGTTGCAACCAAACCCATCCCAGGTATTCCAAGGACGAGAAGCGGTTTCTTTTGAGAAAGCGATAACATAGCCCAAGAGAGTACAGTGAAACCGTGAGATACCGCAGTGAAGTTACTTCCCTTTGGCACATCATATCTAATGATGGTTGGAACTTCTTCAATCGATAAATTCTTCTCATGTGCATCTTCCAGCATCTCAAGTGATAATTCCATGCCCTCGGAATCAAACCTCAATCGGTCAAGTGCATTTTTTGAGAATGCCCTAAATCCAGATTGTGTATCCTTGATTCCCAAATCACTGGATAAATTTGAAGCGGCGGTAATTACCTTTATTCCCAATCTGCGGTATGCAGGCATATCAGTTCCTCCACCGCCATCAATGAATCTGGAACCGATAGTAAAATCAATATCGCCTTCGATTATTGGTTTCAATAATTTTGGGATATCTGCCGGTTCATGTTGACCATCAGAATCTAAAACGACCAGTGCATCAGCATTCATTGCCTTTGCTTTTTTGAAAAGGCTCTTCAATGCGCCACCATATCCACGATTTACCCTGTGGCGGAGGACAATTGCTCCACATGCTTCGGCGATTCTTGCACTCGAATCAGAAGACCCATCATCAATACAAATGACAGCATCTACATGCCTCAAAGCCATTGTTACTACTGTTCCAATGGTCTCTTCTTCATTGTACATTGGCATGCCTGCAATAATGAATGGTTTAGTCCCTGCAGAAGCCGAAGACATAGTATTCACTAAATCAACCTGCATTTCGCCCATATTTAGCACTATTTGAAAATAATAACCCTAAATATTGGATTATTAATGCTTATTTAATAGCGTAAATTTTGATTATGTGCTGCTGTTAAGGATATTTTGGCTCATCAATATTCCTCAGAATGAAGATGAGCGAAACCTCAGTAGGTGAGTTTCAACGCATTGAAACTAATCTTGAATATTATTCTGGATGAAAATTGTCTATTTTCAGTCTTGGAATTGGGAAACAGTTGTTACCGCTCTTTCTCCACTCAACACTTTGTTGAGGGCATTCAAAGAAATGATCAGTGGCACATAGGCCTGACCATCGCTTGTCACATATGTTGAGCAATCAGCAAATGCACTGGTATTGATGCTCAATTTTATTGCACCACCAGCATTGCTACGCCTAACGTATCCAATCAATACACTGTTGCCAGTATTTTCTTCGTTCTCAGTTTCTGTCTTCTTTGTTTCAGTTTTTTTTACCATGTTTACACATCCTATACGCATTTCTGCTGCACAGTAATTTCAACGAATCACATCAACGGCCATATAAGTTCTCTAATTTTTGCTAGTATCAACAGGTCAGTATTTGAAAACACTGATACATAGAGGGTGTGAGGAAGAACCATGCGAGCCTTAGTCACCGGTGGTGCTGGATTCATCGGTTCACACTTAATCGATAGATTGGTTTCGAGAGGTGATACAGTAGTTGTTATTGATAACCTGTCAAGCGGTAACCTTGATTTCATCCAAAATCATATTGATTCTGGTAAGGTTTCATTGGTTAGAGGTGACATAACAAATTACCAAGATGTCCTTTCTGCAATGAGTGGAATTGAATGCGTTTTCCACTTAGCAGCAAATCCAGATATTAGATTGGGCACAAAAATAACAGATACTGATTTGCAGCAAGGAACTATTGCTACCTACAATATTGTTGAAGCAATGCGCATAGAAGGAGTCAATAAAATTGCTTTCGCTTCTTCTTCGGTAGTATATGGTGAAGATGCACCAATGCCAACTCCGGAAAACCATGGACCATGTTTGCCAATTTCGCTATATGGTGCGAGCAAGCAAGCAGGTGAAGGATTGATTTCCAGTTGGGTTGGAACTTTCGGATTCCAGGCTTGGATATTCCGTTTTGCAAACATCATTGGAACCAGAGGTACTCATGGTGTGATTTTTGATTTCATTCACAAATTAAAAGCCGACCCTAGTCGTTTAGAGGTATTAGGAAATGGCTTACAGGAGAAATCCTACATGGAAGTCGGAGATTGTGTTGATGGAATCTTGCATGTAATGGCAAATTCCAATGACAGTGTAAATCTATTCAACTTAGGAAGTCATGACACAGCATCTGTAAAAAGAATTGCAGAAATTGTCGTAGAAGAAACCGGTTGTACAGGGGCTTCTATAGAATACACTGGTGGAGATAGAGGCTGGGCAGGAGATATTCCAAGAGCGATGTTGGCTATCGATAAAATGTTAGAAATTGGCTTTGATGTCAATTATAATTCCGAAGAAGCAATTAGGCATACAGCTCGTGCGTTAATTGAAGAAATTGGTTTGTAAGAAAGAGAAGGTGAAAAAATGAAAATAAAATATGATGAAAATGGCGATGCAAGAATGGATACAGCACTAACTGCAATTGCAATATTCTTAGCAGCAATGATGGTTATTAGTTTCACGTCAAATCCAGTTACCACTGGAACAAAAGAGGGCGATAGAGCGCCAAATATCGTTGGTAAAGCATACAATGGTTCAGGATGGCAGGACTTTGACTTGCAAACTTACTACGATTATGATTGGTCGATTGACAATAATGATACTAAAGATAGCCAGTGGGTAATGATTGAATTCATGGATACCGATTGTCCTTATTGCTTCAATACAGCAGAGGAATATCAAGAGGCTTCAAACTACTTTACTACTGAAAACCCTCAATGGAACGGACCTCATGTTAGTTTCATTGCTAGTGCAACAGAACTTACCGGATTGCAAGGCCACGATACCTCAAGAGAGGAAATAATGGCATTTAGAGATTTGACGGCAGGAGAAATGTGTAATTCTGGAAATCAAGATTGCTCAACTAGAGATGGACAAGCATTTACAATTCCATTTATCGATGATTTGGACAAAACACATATGGAGAATTGGAAAATCGGCGGAACACCTACCTATTTCTTGATTCAGCCAGATGGGATGATTGCTTGGGCAAGTCCTGAACATCAGGAAGAAAAATTCTATGAAGCCATAAATAGATTGGTCCCTCAGGATGGTGCTTGAATGGATTCAAATACTCTTTTGGCAATACTTTCAATTCCGATGGTAATTGGTGCACTTCTAATCACGCCTGTAGGTGAATCATTGTCTGCTTCCCTGTCAGATAAATTTCCTTCTTTGAAAACGACACGAGGGCGACTTCTTACTGGCTCTACACTAATTGCATTGTCTGGATTTATCATTGCTGCAATGACGCTATGGATTTCCAATACAATTTCAGAAGGTGCAGGTTTTTGCGTTGCAAGTAATATGTTTTCCTGCGATGATGTACTCGGTAATGAGGACTACAATAAGGTGCCAATGTTAGGGATTCGCTGGGCATTATTTGGTATCATGATCTATACATTCTTCCTATGGATCTTGATGAGTATTAGCAAGGAACCACAAGCAGATTGGGTTGGTACAAATATTAAATTAGGATTTATTGTTACTTCAACAGGTGTTTTAGCAATTGCTTGGCTGATGTATGCTGAATCTGTGATGAAAACAATTTGCCCGTATTGCACAGCTGTACATATTGGTAATCTCCTATTGATCTACGGGTTCTGGAAAATGGGCAAACTCTATGACTCTGGAGAATGGCACCAAAATTGAATCAAGGAATAAAATATCCTTCAAAGTGTAAAGCATCAGTTTCCATCACAGTTTCTTCCATTCTAAGAACTGTGACATCAATCCTGTCACTGTCGTGGTATGTTCGTCGTAGTTCATGAAGAAGGCTTCTTTGCACATCTTGGTGATTCTCCCCATACAGGATAGAAAGGTGGTGGATTTTCTCCCCACTTACCAAAGCGATGTACTCGACAACCCACTCCTTTAGAGGAGTCTCCTCCTCCCATGTTATGTCTTCCCATGTTTCTGCCATTGTATTATAATCAACTCCTACACTTATCAAAGATGCGGTTCAATGCGTCGTTTGACGCCTGTTTTCGGGGCACAATGCTGTAATTCGGCGCAATAATGCAAGGTTCGTATCAATTATTTCTTCTCATTTTGAAAATCAATGCAAAGCCAAGGAAAATAAAAGCAAAAATAATGATTGAATTATCAATCAGATCGTAATCGCCCTGAGTCGAAATAACATTATTGCTCTTATATTCAACAACGCCAAATGTTCCACTAGTTCCATTTTCAAGTTGTGAAGTAGTCGGCTCGTGAATTAATAGAACGCTAAAAAACTCATTTTCAGGAGTAAATGTCACTGTAAAATCATCAAGACAGATAGTTGCTTGAGCAGATGATAAATTAACATTTGAAGTAATAGTTGAACTATTTATCTCACATTCTGCAATAGCGGTAAGCACTCTATCCCTTGTATTCTCACCAGGGTTATCAAAACCGTCAGGTACTATCTTTTGATGCTGAACAATCATTATCGTCAATTGTCCATCAACGATTGAATCGTTTTCAATAACCTTTGCCGAGGCAGTCCAAGTATCATTATCCTGCTGAATGTCAAGTCTTAGGTGAGTGTAAGATTGTCGTTTTACTTCCTCATTGAGAATATCGGAATTGACATCAGGCCAAGAATCAGGGCCAACTCTTAGCGCTCCATCCTCTACAATAAATGTAGGAGTTGAGGCTAAATCGGGGTGGGTGATTTGTAATCGGTTTATCCTATTCTGTGCAGCAAGTGGTTGAAATGCATCCACATCATCACTTGGGTGGTATGCTACCATGGCAATTCTGGAACCGTGTGTATTTGCGAAGTCCATCAAATACGGTTCGATTTCAGCACAACTAGGACACCAAGTTGCAGTATATTCTTCGATTAATATGCTGCGTCCTCCACTAATGGTTTCCATTTGATTTTGCGAGTCAGCAGAATAACTGGTTGCAATTGGCATTTGAACGGCAATCATCATCACTGAAAGAATCACAAATGCACTGAAGCGAGCGTGATTGATTGCCATCAAACACCGCCACATAGCCCGACCCCTTCATCCCTTTGATTAATCGGTATTATGAGAGGAGAGTTCATCAAAGAGGGGTGAGCGAGCCTAACTTGAGCAGGAGGGGTTATTGTGGCTGACCATTGGATTGAGAATCACAAGCGTGATACGTGGAGGCGACAAGCCAAAGCCAGTGGATATAGAGCACGTTCCGCTTTCAAACTCAAGCAAATTCAAGAACGTTTCAAACTGATAGACAAAGGAGATGTAATTCTCGATGTCGGATGTTTTCCTGGAGGATGGACGCAAGTTGCATTAGAACTTGTAGGAGAGGAAGGCGATGTCGTGGGTGTAGATCTTGAACCATGCCAACCAATTGAGGGCGCAGTCCTTCTAGTGGGAGATATTACAGACCCGCATACACAAGATAAAGTTCTTGCATATCTAAATGGGCGACAACTTAACAGTATCATTTCGGATATTTCACCAAATATTACTGGCAAATGGGATATGGACCAAGCAATTGCCATGACTTTAGTTACAGAAGTATTTGATTTCGCTTTACCATTTTTGTGCAAAGGTGGACATTTCGTAACAAAGTTATTCCAGGGAGTTGGTGTTGAAGAATTGATAAATGCGGTTAGACCGCATTTCGAGGATGTCAGGAGACATTCACCTCACGCAAGTAGAAACTCATCATCCGAAGTGTATTTGATTTGCCGAAGGTATCAACCTTGGGCTGTCGCCGATGTAAATATTAGTGATACATATGAATTGGAATTGAATAAAAAACTCAGCGGAGAAGATATTGAAGAGGGCCCAGAAATAATCAAATCTTCATTCTCTGTTCGTAAAAAGAAAACCGAGTAACAAATTAATTGCAATTCATTAATTGGAATGCATTTGCTTGATAATGGTTAAGGAGATTTCCTTATTTTCATGGCTGAGTTCAATAGGATACACCAAAAGGAGAAAATGCGCCAAATGTCAGCAAGGCAAATGGTCGCAGATTTAAGAGCGAATAGAGGAGTTAGCAGGATAGAATTAGTAGTCCTCCGAGTATATCCTCGAAGAATGGTTTCAACAACTCGCTACACCGGTCCTGTCGCTGCTGCTTGCGGTAGAGATGAAAGTGGATTAGTAGGAATTGTTCTATGGGATGAACAAGTAAAAAGTGTGCAAACTGGAGACATAATTCGTATCGAATCTGGTTGGTGTCGTGAAAGAGAGGGTGAACTAGTGGTTAGCACTGGCAAAAATGGTAGACTAACAGTCCTTGACCGCTAAGGTAGAAACTGTTTTTGACAGTGGAATTGAGCCGATTTGTCACGCAACCATAAAGAAGGGGAGGGCGTGGGCGACTTTGTTCCTGAGGAGTTATTATGACTGAGAGAGCCAAGACTTGTACTGCTTA
>DUCL01000100.1:0-568 GCA_012959845.1 Candidatus Poseidoniales archaeon | reverse complement strand
CAGGCTGTACCGCACCAATTGGTCGCAGCCCTAGATGTAGAAATCAAGGGGTACTATACAACTGCCCTGCGTGTGGATACCAAGGTCCTTGAGGTGATTTGGATGGGAATGGTAGTAATGACATACAAGATTAATCCTGACTCTGAAGTCGATAATGTTGATACTGATGCAATTGCAACACAAATCAGTGGCATGGCTACAGAAGTATACGATGTTCAAAAGGTTGAGGTCAAACCTCTTGCTTTCGGATTAAAATTCGTGCAAGTTCACGTCACAATGAATGACGGTGAAGGACTTGCAGATGCCTTTGAAGGACAAATGTCCGAAATCCATGGCGTTGGAGAAATAGAAGTCCTTTCAATGGGACTAATTTGAGTAAATTCTACTCAATACTGATTATTATTGATCAGGTATTATTAGCGTTAATTTGTGCAACCTATTTGCAATTGAGTCAAAGTAGATTCTATTCGCTTGCTCATATCTGAGAAAGTGGACACTGCATGAATTCTCTAAGCAGAGTTGTCGCATAACTTCCTGATGATAGTGTGAAGCGGAATCTGATGCATGC
>DUCL01000099.1 GCA_012959845.1 Candidatus Poseidoniales archaeon | reverse complement strand
AACTGATTAATGGGTCAATGTGGGCTGTGTCTGAATTATGTGATTCTAAGACACATACCTTCTGATAATTTATTCTCAATTCGAGATGAAAATTATTATCGAAATAACAGTTTTCAATTGTTTGAAAAGGGTCCAAATCTATTTTTAAATCACCAACGCGGCAGTATATAGATGGTCTTTTTGCTCTAGCATCATTTAGTTTCCATGATTTTGAAGAATCAATTATTTCCTTGAATAATTTGATTCCCTTTATCTCCGCATCCACTCTTTCCTGTGGTAATTCCTTCGGCAAAGTCAGGGTGCCGATAGCAGTATCAACTTCTCTCACGAAATATCAATGACTCTAGGATTTATCAAGTATTGAGCCGTGCACAACTTTTTACACTAAATGTTGAGAAGATTCAAGCCCGGATTATGGTGCACCAAGTGCAGCAATCGAGCCCATTAACTGGTCAGTAAATTTCCGATATAACTTGGCTAATGCTGCTCTAATCTCGTGGTCTTCTCCTTGTGCGATAGCAGAGAGTGAATCAGAACTCATATCGCCACCAGCCGGATCTGCTAACCACTGTAGCCAAGTAATGCCCTCTCCAGCATGAAAATTCAATTTCTTCCACAGGCGTGGAAATTTATGATGCTGTGGTTGCATACACTGACGAGTTCCCATTAATGCGATGGGGATGACAACGGAATTAGGATAGGATGCAGCCAGTCTGGCAACACCGGTTTTACCAGGTAGTAGGAATGGCGAAGCAGTACGTTTTGAGCGGGTTCCTTCTGGAAATATACCTAAAGCCCTATTGGCGACCAATATATCAGCAGCGCTAGCCAATGCATCGCTAGCTCCAGCTTCACGTTGAGTTTCTATTTGCCCTGTTGATTGCATAACTGTACGCAATACAGGATTCTCAAAGTGCCCATCTTTTGCGAGATAATGTGTTGTTCTTCTTGAACTAGCGATAACCATTATTGGGTCGATATGTGAAAGATGATTTGCTGCAAGGATTGTTGCTCCCTTGCGAGGAATATTGTGAGAACCACGAATACTTAATCTAAGCAAGGGGCGAACCAATGGTGGAATAATCAATCTCAATAAACTGTATATTGGTGTTGCAGGAATTCCATTTCCTGTTGGATTGATAATCCAATGCCGACGTAAACTTTCCCATGCATGAATTAGATGGGTGTCTGGTTGCATAGAGTTGCCTCTTGCTTTTTGCCTTTGAGTGTTGCCTATATTTCATGCATAGTAACCTCATTTACTAGACATGAGCATATTGGTGAGTGCAAATTTTGAAGAGGGGATGGCATAAGCCCTATGCGGGGGAATCTCATGACAAAAGGCTCGAGGCTCCTAACAATTCTTGTTCTTGCTACGATTCTCAGTGTAACATGGAGTCCAACAGCACTGGCTGAATTGGAATGGGAAAGTGATGGTTGGCTGACCACTTCCCTCGCTACTGATAGGTTAGAAGGGGGCGATGAATTTGGTTGCTATCAAATGCTACATTTATCATGGAATTTGGACCCTGGTGCTATGTCAATAGAATGCAAAGAATATATTGAAACTAAAATTGATGCCAGCAAGTGGGGTGGCAATGTAATTTCAACATACGCTCCTTCCAGTTTGACGATGGCTCAGCATGAGATAATTGCCAAACAAGGACTAGTTGTACATGGAGACCTCAATGGGTTAGAAGAAAGTGCTTGGCATGATTCACAAGACGTTCCTTTGGATATATGGGATTGGTATAACCTCGGCCGTAGAGGTGGAAGTTTAGAGCAGGTAATTGGTTCAGTTGACACTGTTAAACAGGCAGTTGAGGAAGGCGGTCTAGTCAACTTATATTGGGTTGGTAGAGTGGATGATGCTAGCATTAGGTACGATCGTGACATCGCAAATTACCTCAATAATGATGCTGATGCATGGCTGACTACTTGGGGAGAGAGTTGGTCGTATTGGACAGTGGATAGATGCTATGAATTTACAGATGAATTGGTCCAGCAAGAAAATGAAACAATTCTATATTTTGAGTCACTGCAGGCAGAATCCTGTAACTCAGTTGCACCTGAGGCTTGGAATGTACCCATCACTTGGAAGATTGATACAGAGGGAATTGATGTTAGTGAAATTATTGTTATTGATTTAGAATTAGGTAACAATACTTTGCCCAATATTGCAGATGCTAAGAATAGTGCCGAAGGTTGGTTTCAGGTAAGCGGAGAATATCTTCATCTTTCAGTACTCAATGGCCATAAGGTGGAGATTCATCTTTCACAACAGACAAATGACTATGACATTATTGGACGTTCACAATTTTGGAATAATCATACTGCTGCTGTGACAATTGCATCTCATCACACATCGGATTTGTTCTTGTGGTCAAAAGGATTTACCGACTATAGTTCGATAAAATTCACTTGGCTATTGGAACCAAGACTATCCGATGGTTATTCTATCTGGTTGCCAATTGCAGTTATTATCACCACCTCTTCAACGATATTAGGGATGCTGTATTTGCTAAAACGAGATGGAATGGGACCGTTGGCTGAAAAAGAGAGGCCTAAAAAAGGCTAATTTTTGCCTCTCTCAATGCGAAGCCTTGATGCCTAATTGAAGTCGCCAACGAATTGAGGCAATGAATATGGGTGGCGAAGATTTAGTTATCGACCCATGGGGTAGTGCACAATCTACTGATTATAGCCGGATAATTGAACAATTTGGTTTGTCATCTATGGATGCAATTCAGATGCCCTCTCCTTCACGCTTACATCGGAGAGGAATTGTATTCGCTCATCGAGATTTAGACATGGTATTGGATGCTCAAAAAACAGGAGACCCGTTTGGAGTATTGACCGGTTTGATGCCGAGTGGCCAGATGCATATGGGCCACTCGATGGTTATAGATCAGGTAAAATGGTTCCAGCAAAATGGAGGAGATGTCACGATTGCTGTTGCAGATTTAGAAAGCCAAGCAACCCGCGGAGTTTCACTGGCAAAAGGCCGAGAGACCGCATTGTCAGAATATATTGCCAATTATGCTGCCTTAGGACTCGACCCTGAAAAAACAAATGTTTACTTTCAATCGACCCGGCCAATCGTTCAAAGGATGGGTTTCCAATTAGGTAAGAGAACCAATCTAAATGAGTTTGAGTCAATTTATGGATTCAATGGTGAAACTAATCTCGCACACGTTCAAGCACCTTTGGTTCAAGTTGGAGATATTCTGCACCCACAAACTGAAGAATATGGCGGATTGCGCCCTATTGTTGTTCCAGTTGGAGTTGACCAAGACCCTCACCTACGTTTAACAAGAGGTCTGGCTGCAAAAACGAATTGGTTTAATGTCAAAGATGCAAAAATGGGAATTTTAATCGGGCTATCTGTTCAAGAAGAAAATGCTGCAATACTCGGTCAGTTGCCAAATGGCCGGATGGACAAAGAGAGATTAAAGGAAATATTCGATGGCATTGTCGGATGTCTTCAAAACCTTGGATTTTCAGATATTATGTCAAGTCCGAAACAAGGGACAGTGCATGTCCCAGGTGCGACTCAAAAGGACAAGGGGAAAATTCGCATGGCTTTACTACAATATGAACGCAAGTTGGGTGGAATGGGATTACTAGCACCGTCTTCAACTTACCATCACTTTGCCGTAGGATTGACAGGCGATAAAATGAGTAGCAGTCAGCCGAAAACAACTTTGTTTTTGAGAGATGAATTACCCTCTGTTGAGAAAAAAATAAAGCGGGCATTTTCCGGTGGACAATCTACAGTAGAAGAGCATAGAAGACTTGGTGGAAACCCCGACATCGATGTCGCTTACCAATATATGATGTATTTCTTTGAAGATGATGATTCATATTTGGCAGAAATTAATTCTGATTATCGCTGTGGAAAATTATTGGCTGGAGAAATGAAACAATTGTGTATTGATAGAGCATTAGCATGGCTCGGAAATCTTCATGAAATGAGGGACCAAACAGCGCATTTGGTCAAAGATTTTCTCGCACCTGATGCGCGATGAACTACTCATCGGTAGATAATACAGGGGGGTCTGGCCCCACTGGAAGTTCTACCAATTCAGTATCACTCAATTCCCTCTCCACCGAATCTTCGTGGATAATCATAGAATGACCATTGGGATCAAGTAATTCTAAAGTGATAGGTTCCGAATCATCTTTCTTCAGTGATTCTATTGTGTTCAGCATTGTTTCCAATTTGTCAATAGCTTGCATAGTTTCTTCAATCCCTTCATCAATTCCCTCCGCAGCATGCTGTAATGCTTCATTTTGGACATCACGTAAGACCATATTTATGACATCGACAAAGCGATTCATCACACCTTCAACATTTGATACATAGCCTGTTGAATTGCCACCTGGATTGACAACCAAATCCAATTCTTCTATCTTTACAGTACATGAGGAGGAACGAACAACTCTGGCCAATAATTTTTCTGG
>DUCL01000098.1:3541-4469 GCA_012959845.1 Candidatus Poseidoniales archaeon | reverse complement strand
CACACCCGCTCCAAGATCTCGGAAAAATTGGTCGGGGCCACCGCTGGGCCGGGCATGCCTAGTGAATCAATATGACAGCGCTGCAAAGACGTATATTGAAGGGCAAGACCGAAGTTCAATATGGAAGCCGTTAGGGTATAAAATCAAATCATCTTGCCGCCCACAATATTGGCTGGGGGCTGAATTAGCGGAAAAACATAGGGATAGACTGGAAAAGGAACGGGTTGGATTCTGTGACATCGCTGGTCATGATAATGAGCGTACAATTCAAGCCGCAATAATTCCCTCGAATACCGCTTGTGGCAATAAGGTTCCAACTATCATATTTGAACACCCCGGAGATGCGATGATTTGGTTGGCACTTGCAAATTCTTTCACTATTGATTGGTGGGCGCGCAAGATTGTTTCAACAACCCTGAACTTTTTCTTGTTGGAGGAGATACCGCTAGCACACATCAAGCGAGATTCTGATGTTGGGGAAAAACTAATCGAATGTGTAAGAGAATTAACTATTAGGCCAACTATTCCAATTGAAAAGAATGAGATGAGGACAATTCGAGAACGAGCCTATCTTCGTGCACGCATTGATGTAGAAGTTGCTAAATATTACAAATTAACATTGGAAGAATTATTATTCTTACTGAATGATTTTGAATCACTTAACGAAAGAGAAACTGTTGTTGAATTGATACAGTTAGTATGGAATGGTGCAGAGGAAACTGATACGAAAATTGTGAAACTTCTAGTAAAGGAAAAGATGCCCTATGTCCCGCAAGAATTAGCCAAAATAATTACTGAAAAAGTAAGGGTTCCAACTATAGGCATTGGAGCTGGACAGTGCTGTGATGGGCAAATACAAGTTTTTCATGATCTGGTTGGTTTCTTTGATATAAGAGTTCCTAAGCATGCCAAAAAATATATTAATAAT
>DUCL01000098.1:0-3531 GCA_012959845.1 Candidatus Poseidoniales archaeon | reverse complement strand
TAGGTTCCTTGGGTATTGAATCTGCTCTGTTTAGTGATGAAGAATGCGGGAGACAGGATCTCACCTTCCGTTTGAACAGTTGTAATGATGAATGATGTTCAGTTCAAACTAGGTTCAAAACCCTCCCCCGCACGAAGAAAACAAATTCTATCAAGAGTGCGGGAGGCAGGATTCGAACCTGCGAATCAATAAGAAATGGGACCTAAACCCACCGCCGTTGACCAAGCTGGGCGACCCCCGCGCAATCTCAATGCGGTAGTCAATCACTTTTGAATAAAGCGCTTCATTACTCAGCAGTATTTTTGATAGCAGAATCAGGCAGATGCATTGAACCCTGTATCGTTGACTATGGCGACGATATCTTCAGTTGATAATTGAGATGTTGTGGTAATTACTCCAGAGTTCTTCTCGTGACTAATATTTGCACTGATTATACCGGGCGTTGCTTCAAGAACGCGTGTAACTCTTCCAGAGCAACCTCCGCAAGTCATGCCGGTAATAGTCAAATTGTGAATAACTTCGCTCATGTGTTAAGCCACATGCTTTGTTCATTTTAAGTAAATGGCGTAAAGAATTTCAATTCTGTAAAGGCTTCCACCACTTTAGGAGAAGTGAATTTGAAACAACACTGACCGAAGACATAGACATTGCAGCAGCAGCAAAGGCAGGCGGGAGTAACCATCCTGTCCACGGAAGCAGAAGCCCCATGGCAAGAGGTATTCCAATTATATTGTAGCCAAATGCCCACACTAGATTAATTCGAATTCTCGACATAGTTGCTTGACCTAATTGTAAGGCTGATACCGCATCGACCAAATCATCGCGAACTAACACTATATCGGCACTCTCGAGAGCAATTTGTGAACCTGCACCCATGGCAAGTCCAACATCTGCAATAGTAAGCGCGGCAGCATCATTGATGCCATCACCAATCATCGCTACGGTCTTGCCTTGGCTTTGTAATCGTTTGATATGGTCTGCCTTTTCATCAGGCTTTACACCTGCAATAACTTGGTCTATTGCTACAGCATCTGCAATATTTTGTGCAGCCTCTGCCCTATCACCTGTTAGCATTATTACTTCCATTCCCATTTGCTTTGCTCTCTTTACAGCCATCGCAGATGTGGAACGTATTCTATCTCTGGCTTCTATCCAACCGAGCAACCTCGTTCCAGCACTAACCAGTACAATAGTCACGCCTTTTGCAGCAGCAGATGCCAATTTATCGCTTAATTCATCACCGATTTCAATTCCAACTTCTTGCATTAATGAAACATTTCCAATGGCGACTAATTCGCCCTCCATATCGCCAACCAATCCTGAGCCAGCAATGGTTCGAATATCACAAATCGTCGGTTTGTTAGAAGTGACATTGGACCAAGATGTTTGGATTGCATGTGATAGCGGGTGGGTTGATTCAAATTCTAATGCGGCAGCGATTGAGAGGATTTCTTTGACCTCAGAATCTAATAATTCAATATGAGATACACGTGGTCTGCCTGTGGTTATAGTCCCCGTTTTATCAACGACCAAGGTATCGGTTTTGTGTGATTTTTCCAGCGCCTCTATTCCTTTAATCAACAATCCATATCTCGCTCCGATTCCAGTACCAACGACCAATGCGGTTGGTGTTGCTAACCCAAGGGCACAAGGACAGGCGATTACCAAAGTTGAAACGAGTACCATCACTGCTAATTCAGCAGATGTCATTGAAAATTGAGCAGCGGTAGAATCACCAAATTGCCACCAATAAAGGGAAGCAATAATTGCTAATACTGTTACAATTGGTACGAAAATCGCTGCAACTCTATCAACCAATCTTTGGATTGGTGCCTTGCCCATTTGTGCATCTTCTACCAATTGGATGACATTTGCTAACATGGTATCAGTTGACAAAGCAGTAACACGCAGAATAATTGTTCCATCTAAGACGATGGTTCCAGCATTGGCGATATCACCCGATTTTTTCCTTATTGGATATGGCTCACCACTCATCATCGATTCATCTATACTGGCTTGACATTCAATTAATTCCCCATCTAATGGGATTGTTTCACCCGCTAAGATTTTGATTAGTGTACCTTTGGAGATTTCATCAACTTCTGCCATTTGGGTATGGCCCAATTTCTCATCGCTTATCACTCGCGCTTGCTTTGGCTGCAAGCGCATTAATGAATGAATAGCATCGGTTGCTCTAAGTTTTGCTTGAGCCTCAATATAATTTCCAAGTAATACAAATGAGATGATAAATGCGGCACCATCAAAGAATACATGATCGGCGTTTTGGAGAAGATTAGGAGCAAAATCTAGCGCAGGAGCAATCGTCACTGCACTTGACCAAATCACTGCAACAGTAGTTCCCAAGTGGACTAAGACATCCATGTTAGCACTGCCTTGTCGCAGCGTTTTCCATGCACCAGAATGAAACTCCCACCCTGACCAAAAATAGACGGGTAAGATGCTCAACATTGCAAATAATAAGCGCTTGTCCATCCCTGCGAATTTCCCGATATCAGCAACGAACATCGTTAGGATGAAAATAGGGATTGTTAGGGTGAATGCTACAATCACTTTCTTTCCACGAAGACGTGCATCTTCAATCGCGTCTGCGCGCACTTGTAAGGCGGGCATAACATCACTTGCAGCAAAACCTCCACGCTCAATCGCTGCAATCACCGTAGTTTTCAAATCCTCAAGTTGAATAGCCGATTGAGCGATTATCGTTGCTTTTTCTAAGGGTAAATTGACCGATACCTCAGCGACACCATCAACTTTTGAGACCATATTTTCGACCGAGGCAACACAAGCACCACAGGTCATCCCTTTCACCCTTAGAGTGATTGAATTAACAGCATCCATTTTGTATGTCTCCATTCTTGGATTTTGAATCTGAACCATCGTGTTGGCATTTATCTGAACTACAACCGATCATCGACCATTCGCCTTCATCAAAGCAAATACAACCGCAGCCACAAGTGCACATCCAGCCGACACCATCCCAGCCTTTGCCACCTTCGGCTCTCGTATAGAGGCGTTTCATCTTACAATCGCAAGCACATAGGTTAGCCTTGACTCTCGCCATATCACGAGGTTATTGTAGTCATTAATAAACCTATTTTATTGACTACAAAAATAATTATTAGGATTTCATCTTATTGGGGCTAAGTCAAGAGAGCCAGACCAGATGTCAAGGCCGCGCAAGCGGCAAGGGAATTTTTGTCCCAATGTGACAATTGCATTTTGTTGTCCACGTTCATCAGGTTCTGCTGGAACTACCTCCAGTCCATGTTCATCGATTACGGTTCTGATTTTTCCAGAGATTTGTCTTAGGTGCATACGCCCTTGAATAGAACCATCATCTGCTAAATCTAAGAAAATCCAGGGGGTTTGCAGACCTACAATTCTCGCTGGCCAAGATTTACCTTCTAATGGAGTGGAATCGGCATCGGATTGCTGGTCATTTCCGATTTCTCCGCCCCTCAATAGGTGCAAATGGTATGCATTGGCGACAAGTTCCCATTCCAAGCGTTT
>DUCL01000097.1 GCA_012959845.1 Candidatus Poseidoniales archaeon | reverse complement strand
AGTTGCTGTGTATATCGTAGGTCAAGATACTGCTGGATATGCAATCAAAGATGCTGGTTCTAATCAAAGTGGTGAGCATTTATTCATGTATCAATTAGGGCCAGATGGTCCACCATCGATAAGTGCTAATGCATTCTCATGGCAAGACGGACGTCAATCATGGTTACATCCGGATACACCATATGTTCTGAATGTTGAGATCAGTGAGCCAAATGGTGGTTCTGACCTTAATTCCGTTTCCGTGTCGTTGGCAGGAAATCAGGGGTCAGACCCATTGATGATAAGTTGGGATTTTGAAACTGGAAATTGTACAAGCGCTTCAGTCCATGTCATTATCGATGACTGTCTAATGACGGGAGAGGATGGTCCAGCCACTCCATATGAGAAAGATATGACTTTGCAAATTGAATTACATTTGGCGTGGACAATGCCTGATTTAGGAGAAACAAGGAGGGAACCGCTAGTCACCGTAGCCGATAGAGCCGGAAATGAAGTGTCTCTCGGCTTCCCTGAAAATAGGTGGAAGTTTTCAGCAGCGATGGAAGTGCTTGAAGAATCGGTAACCTTACATTTGTCATCAGGAACTTTGCTTGGTGATGGTGCAAGGTTAGGACCTAATAGTGCGATGGAAATTTCAGGGGGCGTAGTATTCTCAGAAACAGGAACAGTTCCAGCGTTTGATTGTAGTATTGATATTTTATTCGCTGGTGAAAGCAAATCTGCCTTAGCACATCAAGGGATTTGGAATATTGCTCTGACCACGCCAGGTAATTCAGGAACAATTCCGCTTACGTGGGCTGTTGGTTGTATGCCTGAACAAGGAATTGATGCAACCGATAAAGGGACTTCAGTTCGCTGGATTGTAGTCGATGGCGAGGGGCCTATCCCAGTTGAGATTCTTTCACCAAGAGCGGATGCAATACTTGACTCCGAATTACATGAGGTGCGAATTGTTGTTTCAGAAGAAGGTGGAATTGACACAGAATCTTTGCAATTGGTATGGTGGGTTGAAGATGAATTAACAGGTGACCGGTTAAGAGATGGAACTGAACCAATGGAATTGGTCGGCAGTGATATTGAAGGTCTTAGATTAGAACTCACATCATCCTTTAATTTGTCAGGGATTAGCGGTGACATGTTAGAGGATAGATTGATAGTAGTTGTTAGGATTGAGGGCCGTGATTTGGCAGGAAATCCGATTCTTGGATTCTTGGGAACTCCTTCAGGAACTCCAGTAGCTCAATGGGGAATGAAATTCTTAGAGCCAGTGTACCAATTAGAACCTTCATCGGTAACTTATTCACGTCTAATGGTTGAAGTTGGACAAACAACTTCTGTTCAAATCAGTATCAAAAACATTGGAACCTTAGATGGTACCACGGATGCAGTCATTACCTCGGTTTCCCAAGATGGCTCACGTACGACAGTTCGTCGAACTAGCGTTGATGTTCCAAAGGGCGGAATTGGAATTATCAGTTTAGATTGGGGCCCTGAAACTTCAGGATTGCAATGGATTGAGGTGACGCTTGAAGACGGAGGTACTGCCAATGGCCCATCTATCGATGTTAGGCCGGAGAGAGATATTAGTACCAGTGAGAAAATTTTCGGAGATGTACATCCAGTATTAGGTGTATTTGTTGGAATTTTATTCCTTTCAATAATTATTACAGGACTGATATGGGCTAAGAGATTAACTACCAATAAGGGTAGCAAAGAGCACTATGATTGGGATGAATATTCTTCTGAATTGGAAGGCGATGAGGAAGAATTTGAATTTGACGATGGAGTCCAAGAAGCTCAACCGATAGCGCAAGCAGCAGCCGTTGTGACCCAAGTGCCACAAGAAGAAGTTACAAGTGACTGGGAATTAGGTGCAGATGGTTATTGGTGGTATCATGACAAGGTTACTAATGAATGGTGGTACAAAGATGCAGAAGGTAATATTGTACAGTTCTCTTGAGGGGTGAATTACTTTGAACAATTTGATTGGATTGTTGCAAGTTGATCCCACTGTTGGGGATTTAGATGGTAATGCAAAACGCATTGAAGGCTTAGCAAATCAAGCAAAACTGAATGGAGCCAGCGTTGCAGTTTCTACCGAACTTGCAATTTGTGGTTATCCCCCGCGTGACTTGCTATTACAATCTGATTTTATCAAGAAAGCCCAAAAAACTGCTAGCGAATTAGATGTTGATTTGCCAGTATTGGTCGGCACACCTATCGCTGCAGAAAATGATAGGCAATTGCCGTTCAATGGTGTTGTATTAGCAGGGCCAAATGGAGGCAATACAAGGGGCGAAGGAAGTAGTCGATTGGTTGCTAAAAAGCAATTACTGCCAACATACGATGTATTTGATGAAGCGCGTTATTTCAAAGCAGATACTCGTTCGGGCATTGCAAGAACAATCGGTGGAATGGATTTTGGTGTTACAGTTTGCGAAGATGCTTGGCAAGCAGCAGGGCAAACTCCCTCGGCATATGCAGCAGACCCTATCGAACATCTTGCTGAATGGGGAAGACAAGGAGTGGAACTTTCTGCAACAGTCAATCTAAGCGCATCCCCTTTCCATTCAGACAAGGTGAGTACTAGAGTTCACGTAAGTCGCACAGCAGCACAAATTCTTGGCCACCCATTCCTATTGGCAAATCAAGTAGGTGCTAATGATGATTTGTTATTCGATGGTTGTTCTTTAATCGCATGGCCAGATGGACAGGTAGTCATCGCTCCTGCTTGGCAAGAAGGTGTGTTATTAGTTGACCTTGATAGTCCACAAAATTGCCGCTGGATTGCTTCTGAATTGGAAGATTCTTTCTGTATTGGCAATGATAAAATAAAGCATCTTTCAAGTGATGATGACGGTCATGAGGATGCTGAACATTTAGTTGAGGAATTGGCAGATGCTATTGTCACTGGTTTGTCTGATTATTGCAGAAAGTCAGGTATTTGTTCAATTGTATTAGGTCTGTCTGGAGGAATAGATTCTGCGGTAGCAGCTTGTGTTGCAGCAGCAGCAGTTGGTGCAGACAATGTCACCGCAATCGCAATGCCGAGTCGCCATTCCAGTCAACATTCTATTGATGATGCACAATATACTGCAACGGCATTGGGTCTAAACTTTTCAATTCGTGAAATTGATGATTTGCATAAATCTGTTGAGAATAGCATTGGTGATATTTTGGCTTCTGGCAATCCTGTTGCTAGTGAAAACTTGCAGGCGAGATTACGAGCAATAATCGTCATGGGGCATGCAAATGCTCAGGGTAGTATGGCGATAGCAACTGGTAATAAATCAGAATTAGCCCAAGGATACTGCACTCTCTATGGCGATATGGCTGGTGGCTATACGCCATTGGGTGACCTCTACAAAATGGAAGTATATGCACTTGCTGAGTTATTCAATTCACGAGCAATAGAAGCCGGAAAAGAAGCACCAATAAACCAATCAACACTAACCAAACCGCCAAGTGCTGAATTAGCACCAAATCAAAAAGATGAAGATTCATTGCCAGCATATCCGGTATTGGATGCAATACTCAAAGCTCACATTGAAGATGGATTGGATATTCAGTCAATAACAGAGATGGGTTTTGAAAGGAAGACGGTAATTGAAGTGTTAAATCGTTTAGAAAAAAATGAGCACAAGAGATGGCAAATGTCACCTGCTCCAAGAGTATCAATGCGTGCATTTGGACAAGGGTGGAGGCACCCTTTGGCCTCAAAACACACATGGAGAGGTTGAAGAACAATAGATTTCAGGCCAATATATGGGCGAAGAGATTCTCAACATCGCAGGTTATCGTTTTATCGACTTACCTGACCGTGATGATTTGCGCGAACCATTGAAAGAATTGTGCGCAAAACTGGATTTAATGGGAACGATATTACTTTCACCAGAAGGAATTAATTTCTTCTTGGCCGCTACTGAGCCAAAGATTAGGCAATTCGTTAGCGAATTAGAGATGGATGAGAGATTTGCTGATATTACTCTAAAGGAATCCTATACTGATTATCAACCATTTAATCGAATGAATGTTCGTTTAAAGAAAGAGATTATTTCAGTGGGAATGGACGATATCCAGCCGGCTCAATTTACAGGTGATGAGATTACGCCAACAGAATTCAAGAAGTGGTTAGATGAGGGAAGGGAAATTGCTGTTTTAGATGCCAGAAACGGTTACGAATTACGAGTTGGTACTTTTGAAAATGCCATTGATTTGAAAATCAAATCTTTCCGACAATTCCCTAAAGCGACAGAACCATTGTTAGAAGAGTTGGAGGATACTCCAATCGTCATGTATTGCACAGGTGGGGTGCGCTGTGAAAAGGCAAGTGCGATAATGCTCAATCAAGGTTTCAAGAACGTCTACCAATTGAAAGGTGGAATTCTAGGATACTTTGAGGAAGTAGGCGGGGCACATTGGGTTGGCGACTGTTTCGTTTTTGATCAAAGAGTTTCTGTCAACCCTCA
>DUCL01000096.1 GCA_012959845.1 Candidatus Poseidoniales archaeon | reverse complement strand
AGTGATGTATTTCGAGAACATGTTGGAGAAGGTCACAAGGAATACTCTTGGTGGTCAAATAGAGGTCAAGCAAGAGTCAAAAATAGAGGTTGGAGAATTGATTACTTCCTAGCCAATCCAGCTGCTGCAAAACTTGTCAAAGATATCTCAATAATCCGCCAAGGTGGACTAGATATTAGTGACCATGCTCCTGTAGTTTTGGATATCGATTTGTGATTAATATCAGTTTACGTACGCAAGGTGCTCGTACCGGAACGTTAGAATTGGAATGAATATATCATTAATAATCAAAATGAAATTCTAATGTCGGTGCGAGCATGAGAACAACAATTAGCATCACTAATGCTCGTACCGGAATACTCAAACCTTCCTTACGGACAATTTCAATTGCCTCAGTACCCCTCTTAGTACCGGGAAACACGCAAGTTCCGCCCGGACAATCGTACGTAAGAATCGAGTGCTCATACAGAGATAATATCTGGGAATACCATTGTTGATTAAAAATATGCAAGGGGAAAGGTTTATATATGATGAGGACAAACATGACGTATGGTTAAATTAAAAAATGAACTTACTGGACCTAGAGTGTTTGTAGCTCTCGGGAATCAAAACGAAAAGATACACCTCACAGGTGGGTACGCTAAGCCGGAAAAGAATAAGTCGATTTGTGGAACAGATCTTGCAGGTAAAACGATTGTTGATGCGAGAGATATCGCTCCAAGAGAAGGCTATCAAGATTCAAAATTATGGTGTCTCAGGTGCCTTCATCTGCTCTCTTACGAGGCTTTAGATCAAATAATCCTGTTCTCATCAGTATCCATGGAGAAGGTGGGAACATATGGTGCTGTTGTTGTCATTGAACACCTTGAACGACCAAGAAAATACAAGACTCATCCCTTTAATCTGACACCAGTTCCTGAGAAAAGCGAATGGAGAATCTTTGAGCGTGATTGATCATGGAACATATTGATTTGACACTACCATGCCTTCGCCGGTTTATTCATGCATTACTTAACGACATATCGACGTGTGCGTTCCAAGATGAGGACACACTACGTAGTTTGAATTCAGAAATCGATGGCTTATGGAAGTTCGATATAGAGCAACCAGATGATGCAAATGCAGTGCTCTTGTGGTATGTATTGAAATCGATTGAAGATTGGATTCCAAATGAACAATTTGAATGCGGTTGGACAGCGCAACTCAAATCCCATGAAAATGAGGTGGTAAATCTCAAATTTGGGCGCGACCCAGATGCATGGCAAATTATTCCATCTTATTCATTCAAGAACCCACACGCATATTTTCCGAACATGTCTCGAAATGTAAATGTCGGATGGATAGAAGTTTTTGAAACTCACATCATATGCATGAAATCTAGTGAATACGAGGAAAACGCACATCTTCGAATCTTATTACAAAGCGAACAAGATTTACCCAATAACAGAATCATTGAAATTATGCCTTCAGAACTTACAGACATCGAAATCGCTACCCTCGAATTAAACCATCTTGAACAAGTGTTCCTTGATGGAGGAGAGCATACAAAACTTCGATTTACAACCAACCAATTGACCTGGATTCTCTCAAATTGGATTCGTAAGAATGGCCGTAATTCAGCATCTCATTTCGTTCACGTCCCCGAACATCCAGCAATAAAGATACGAGAGCAGCTCGATAAATTACCAGACCCTCCAGAGAGTGAAATGTTACGAGAATATATTCACAAGTATTGGAAGCCAGCCTGGAAGAAATATCTCTACTCCCATCCTCTTGAACCACGACCTCCAATCCCCGAAAAGTATCCAATTGGCTCTAAAATTCATCCAATATTCCATATTCGTAAGTTCGATGATGAACGTCCTTCGACTGGATTATTTGTAGGAATGATCATTACATACACATATGATTTCCCGCAATCGGAGTTATTGGAAGCTACAGAGTTTATCGAATATGACGAAGAGACAAAGGAATACTTGGATACACTAACCATGCCAGAAAAGTTTCCATTTGCAGGATATGCGTCAATTTTGATTGGTCAAAAAGATGCCGTCGTATTCGACAAAAAAAAGATTGCAGAGGCTTTTTCACGAATTGAAAAGAAAGGTTGGGAATCTTTCGTGGACGAGTCTTTAGAGGAAGGACAGTTTATTCTCGACCTTGATCTAAGTGCATTTGGTGTGAAAGAATTCAAAATCCCTGATAAATACAAAAAAAGAAAGTGAATTACTCGATAGTGATTCAAAAAACATAATGACGTCAAAGGAATGCTCGTACCGGAACGTTAGAATTGGAATGAAAAATCGGTGGATTTATAGATAGTAATATGCCCTCCACAAACATGAAATGTGACAAAACTCCACCATCATGGTTCAAAAAATTTAAAATAGAATCGATGAAGGAGCGTTGGCACGAGGTAGAAATATCGATTAGTCCATCGACAACCCCTGAGATAATGGGTATGATAGTGGAGCATCTTAAAGAAAGTCCTCCCTCTCTGACAAGTAAATCCATGATGATTGATGTTTTGATAGATGACAAATCTGGAACTCTAATTTTTGATCCAGTTGGTGTATGTTGGCAGACAGGCCGATATCCAGGCCCATGCTATAAAGCAGAATGTGATCAACACGATGGAGGCGGTATTTATGCTGACATATATGGGTATATTGATGGGGGGGGACGAATGAAATTAATGCTCAGAAATGACGAACAAGATGGAAAATTCTCAGTTGTGACAGAGTCTGTTCAATTTGATAAAGTATCAATCCTGGGCTTGCTTCAATGGAATCTTGAGTTTGATTAAGTTCGTAAGAAAATTACTCGTACCGGAATACTATCTGCATATACCATGGTATGTGATCATCCTAATGAAGCGGCGCAGCACAAGAATTCGCAGCAACAACAAGACTTCTCACCTTTAGTTACTGCAGACGTGTCTAACAAAAGAGATCTTGAAGAACGAGGCCTTACCACAATACTGTTTTTTATGATAGTAAATTGTTTTCTTACACTGGCTTTTCTCCATTCTGAATTCGTAGGATCTCCATTATCGGTTTTCAACGAACTAATTTGTCTTGTCAATAAGAACAACACGGAAGTTGCTAAAATAATAGTCAAACCAATGTAAAAGTCATGTCTAGTCAGCAAAATTGCGCTGAGATACCCATGAACAAAACTTAACCGAATTAATAATTTGATTTTCGGGAATTTGAAGTCTTGAGAAGTGGCAATTTTCCACAAATACATGGCAACTTGAGGTAAACTGAACACGATAATAAGAGCGAAAAGTGTTGTTCCACTAAATTCAAAATTTATCGGCTTGAATAGAAGTAGAAAATGGACCAACAGTAGATATATTGTGGTGAAAAACCCTGAAAGTATTTGCAAGAATTGTTGCCCAGTTATTGCCATTGTGAAGCTTAATCCTATTTGAAACAGTGAATAAACAACTATCGCGATAACGATTACTGGATCAAGGTTTTCAACGAGAAATAAGAGGTAAATCGGTAACAATAGTGCTAAGAATATGCGATTGGCAAAACAGCCGTTGCAATAATTAATCCTACCTATTCTCAAAACATGATAATTGAAATTATTACATTGGGGGTTATGGTGCATAGTGAATCTCCATGAGTAGATGTGGGTTTGTACTTGAGATGATAAACTCTGCTCCGGCATTTATAATTGTATTCCAATATGGATGCCCGAACACAAGGATTCAAATCGGAAATCTATACTCTAAGCATTATCTTCAATGTCAGAGAGTGTGATAAGCAATTCGTCAACAATATCTCTCATCGTCTGCAAGTCAGGATTGCTAACTGTAATTTCCAGTTTTGCAACTCCATTCTCTTCACTCATTTTTGCTTTACAATTAGGCCTTGAAGCAGCGGCGAGAAAAGTGGTAGCAAGAGCGACATCGCCTTGCCATTCAATGGTTGCATGATGCATCTCGCCCATGAACAGATGCTAGGGGCGGGCTCTTATGAGGATGGCCCAAGGCCCTAACCATGGGGGAGCCGAGCAAGGTTGACAATTCCATGCTCGCTGGAGCAGGTGGTGTAATCTTAGGTGAGGCGAGAACAAATCATCAAGGTCGTAAAGCCATCCTCATGGTAAGAGATGGGGACAATAGTCGTGAATTTGAAGCATTGGTAACAACCATGGGAATTGATATCGTAGAAATATTGAGCCAATCGGGAAGAGAAGACCCACGTGGATATTTTGGAAAGGGTCGATTGCAAGATGTTGCTGATGAATTATCATCAAGAGTTGAAGGTCATCCTTGGCAATCTGTTGACCTTGTATTAATTCATAATAATGCTACGCCGAGACAATTAGTTGCAGTAAGCGATACTGTAAAGGTAGAGGTTTGGGATAGGGTTAGACTACTACTATCTCTATTCACATCTCACGCATCATCATTGGAAGCAAGAACTCAAGTTAGAATTGCACAATTACAATCGGATAG
>DUCL01000095.1 GCA_012959845.1 Candidatus Poseidoniales archaeon | reverse complement strand
ATCAAATCCTTAGTCATTTGAACCATATCTTCAACTCCTGGAGGAGGTTCAATTCCATCACGTGCTAAATCGACACTATCGTTCATCAAGAATATACGAACTTCTTCGCCATCACTAACTAATTGCTTAGCAAGTCGTAAAGCATTCCAAGTTACATCTGTTCCGTCATATGGTTGTTGATTGAGAATAATCATTATTGCCATGTTGGTGGCTGTACAGCATTTGTTTTTAATTCACTGGTTGCAAATGATTCTTTACAAACATGGTTTGAAGAATGAGAGAGGATGCCCATCGGTTATGGGCATCACCTTTGACGAGGTTTCTCAGTGGCTAATACCTCGTCGCCGCAAGGTCCATGTTGCCGTATTCCTGCTTACGCTGCTGATGATTCCTGGGGCATTGACCGCATTACAACCAATAGATATGGAATCATATGAAATGGATTCACCTGAATTAACTGCTCAGGACATAATCAATGAAGAATTTAGCAATGCTGAAATTATTCTAGGATTCATGGTTTCTGCAAGAGACCCACAATACATTCCTCCAATAGATGAATGGCAATCTGTTCCTTTACTACCAGATGGAACTCCTGATTATTCCGCCCTTCCACCTGTGCAGCAGATGGTTGCTGCAGGTGATGAATGGAAAGGTATTGACCGGCCAACCGCAGGCATCCTAAATCTTGAACTATTGAGAGAAATTGATGCCAAAAGGCAAGTGATTGAATCTCATCCTCTAGCACCTGCACTAAAGCCATTCATCAGCGATGTAACCGGTTTACAGACAGATGGTAGTATGTCTTTACCAGACCACTTTAGAGGTTTTATGAATGGAACTTCAATACTGACACAAGATGCTCTTTCTCCATTTGGAGCAACGATTCCAGCAGTGACAAATTGGAGTGATTGTGGAGAGTTGGAATGCCTCTTATTCGATGATGCAAATCTAACTCAAGAGCATATTGATTTAGCATCAGCCAGGATGGCCGAAGTTAGCCAAAATTATTTCTTGAGATGGTTGTCATTGGACAGGGGATTCGTTGCTGATTCATCATCAAATATCACTGGACCTATCGGTGGCCAATTATCTGAAGACGGGGAGTGGGAATCACATTCTTACGGCAAAGGAAGATGGTCTGCAAGCGCTACATGGCTATTGGTTCAATTTGATAGAGGCATTCTTGAAGAGATGGGTTGGGAATTAAAATGGAAAGATGCCCACCAAGAAAAAGGCATTGAATTCTCTGATGAAGGGGTGATTATCGGCGGTTATAGAGTCGCAAATGGTAACCTTGTTCTAAATCCTCCTCAATATGATTCTGAGACTTGTAAAGAGATGGCTGAAGCGGGTGCTGGCTGTTCTACCGAATGGTCTTACATGGATTTGGAAGGGCAACTGAGAAGCCATGATAGAACTACTATTACCCTATTAGTAGGGCAAGGAGTAAATGTTGAAGTTAACCGAGAATTACAAGAGAGTGGTGGCTTAATCCTGCTGATGGGTTTGGTGATTGCAGGATTATTATTCATCAGTTTGAGAAGGTGGTCTGATGTATTAATCGTCTTGTTTTCATTAGGTGCTGCCCTGTTGTGGATGCAAGGACTAATTGGCCACTTTGCCGCATTTACGCAAATGTTTGGTTGGACAATAATCGCTCGTTCACAATTTTCAAATCTGCTGCCGATTTTGGTTCTTGCTCTTGGTATTGATGATTCCTTACATGCTTTACATCGCTATAAAGAGGAGAGAAAAAATGGTAATTCCGCTGAATCTGCTGCTACGATTACTCTGAAAAGAGTTGGTCGGGCCATATTGCTAACATCATTGACCACAATGGCTGCTTTTGCAGCTAATCTATTCAGCGATATTGCCGCGTTACGTTCATTTGGAATTGAAGCAGCATTAGGAATATTCGCTGCATTCCTTTTGACTGGAATTTGGGCTCCATTGATTCGCCTTAGCCTAGATGAATGGTTGGAAAAACGTGGCGTTGATACGAGCACTGCAAACTCTCGCAACAATAAACCTACTGAGAAGGCTTTGAGACTGATCGCTTCGGGAAGTGGAGTTAGAAAAAATGCTGTTGTCATTGCATTTTTAGCACTCTTGGTAACAATTCCCGCCGCGGTAGGAATGAATAATTTAGAAGGGGATTTTGCTGTTGAAGATTTCCTAGATGAAAGTTCTGATTTTGCTTATGGAGTTAATGAAATAACCACTAGATTTGCTGACGAAGGCGAGCCTGCCGTATTGTTGATTGAAGGTGATGTGGCAGACCCGTTAGTTTTCGCTGCAATCGATGAGTTTAGAAGTGAAATGAATATCCATGGAGAAGATGTTCCCGACAAAATTACAAGGCAACCGGATGGCAATATTGACATTCTTGCTCTTGATGAAATGTTATATTTTGCTCAAGCCAGTATGAGATATAATACAACTCCATTTGAACAAGCAGGGTGGTTGGTTGAAGAAGACGGGCATGGAATGAATTGTAATTCAAGTGGAAGTAATAATATTGCTGATTTTGATGATAGGGATTGTTTGATTTTCTTCTATGGCTATTCCTATCTATATGGAGTTCCAGGCGCTGGACCGATTCCTTCAATCCCTGCATCTATCGTACGCCTCTACATCTCACCCACTGTTGAATTAAACCAAACACAACCTTGGCTTGATATCGATGGACAGCCTGCACAATACCAACAAATGCTAATACGCTTTGGTATCACCTCTCCTGAAGACTTCCCGAGTATGAAGGGTGGAATGGAAGAGTTATGGCGAGATCTAAGTGTATTCACCAATTTATCTTCTGGAACTTATCAAAGCGCTGGTGAAAAGGTCGATGACAAACCATTGACTTGGGTCATGCCATCTGAGAGACCTATTACAAGATACATCGCTTCAACAGCGATGCAAAATGAAATGCAATCATCTCTTCTGCTCGGCTCTTTATTCGTATTTATCACCCTCACAATCGGCTTTAAATCACCAAAACAGGCAACTGTAACATTAGTTCCAATTCTCCTTGTAGTGGTATGGCTATATGGAATAATGTATGCTACTGGAGCATCTCTAAATATCGTGACTGTGACAATTGCGACGATTTCATTAGGTGTTGGAATTGATTATTGTATTCACGTCACGGAACGGTATCGCGAAGGGCGAGAAAAGGGGGATAGCCATCATGCTGCATTGATTGGAGTAGGTGGTGCTTGCGGTTTGGCATTGGTGGGAAGCGCAGCATCTGATATCGCTGGATTCCTTGTTATCGCATTATCTCCAATGGGGTTGTTCAGCAATTTTGGCATCTATTCAGCGGCGATGATTGCACTTTCACTAATTGCAAGCCTAGTGCTAACCACTGCATCTCTTGGCTTGATAGTTAGTCGTCAAGCCATTATTAGTGAATCTGAATAGAATCTGTTGCAATTGATGAGCCACAGATTTGATGAAGGGTGGGCTTCCCGCCTAACTTGCTGTCATTGGGGTTGACCCCGTGAAAGTGGTGATGAAAATGTCTGATAAACAACAAGACAACCCTGATGATGATGAAGATTGGATGCAATATGCCAATGCTGGTTTCGGACAAACCGATTATTCGCTTTGGGATGAAGGTGAGGCGAAAGTTGAAGCACAGCCTTCCAAAGTGAGTGATTTGGAAAATGATATTGATACTGATGACGACATGGAAGATGACCAACTTAGTACTCATGTGGAAGAAATTCCACGCGCACCATCACCTGCAGGTCACAAGCACTTAGTCCGTATTGGAACTTGCGACCATTGTTTGGGAAGAGTTGGCGGCAAGAAGATGTTTGACCAATCAATAGAACAAGCAGGTATCGCCATTCGCACCTCTATTTTGCGCGGCGATTCTCATTTAGAGAAAATCAGAGAAGATAATCCTCTATGCCCGTTTTGTGAAAATCTATACCAAGAATCTGAACTATTAGCGGATATCATTTTTGATTCACTGCACCCATATGAATTGAAAAGAGTGCAATTAGGTGCTCGCTTTCCAAAGGACCAAATGGAAAGCGAAGAGGAAATTCGCAAACGCTTTGGAGCTGGCGGTAGCGATGCTTTGAAAACTGGGTTGGTGGCGGAGATTGCCAAGAATCTAAACCAGCGTCTCAAGGGTGTAAAAATTGTCAATGATAAGCCGCAAATCGTTGCACTAATCGATGTTTTAACTCTCACTGTTGAATTGGATATTCGCTCGGTCTACATCTATGGTCGCTATCAAAAATTGGAGAGAGGAATTCCCCAAACTCGGTGGCCTTGCCGCGCCTGTAAAGGCAGAGGATGTTCGCGATGTAATGAGACTGGTTTACAATATTTGAAGAGTGTTCAAGACCTAATTGGTAACCCATTAATCGAGAGATTTGGTGCAGTAGAACACTCATTCCACGGAATGGGTCGAGAGGATATTGATGTGCGTTGCATGGGCAGTGGTAGACCATTTGTTATTGAAATGAAATCTCCAAAAACTCGTACGATTGATTTGGT
>DUCL01000094.1 GCA_012959845.1 Candidatus Poseidoniales archaeon | reverse complement strand
GCAGGCCTGTGTCTCTTTCTTCAATTCTTATTGAAAGTGGTTGCAAAGTATCTGCAGGGGTTTGCGGGTCAGTAGTTACCGAAAGGGTGAATCCAGTGATATGGTCTGTTCCAATAATTGGATAATCTGCAACGTTTGCTGATAGATTATCAATAAGATTAGAAGTTGCAGTAATAGTATTGAGTGTTGCTGTCCAATTATCTGGTAAGTTGTCAACGATGTTCAAGCGGTATGATGCTAAATCATTTCCAGTATTTGCAATATTCATCGGGAATTCAGTCAATACTCCAACTTCTGCATCAAGCGGGCCCTGTTCAAGTATTTCAGCATCCAATATCTGTGGTATTGTAATGGTCAAATTTGTAGTCACTTCTGTCGCAACAACTCCAGAGCCTGCATGTACCCCTCCTAAGGTAGGAGTTGCAGTAACTGGGATTATTATCGTCCCTGCGAGAGGATAGTCATCAGCTGGCCCTTGTATGCCAAGTGATGCAGCCATTACTTCTCCAAGTGATAGTCCTGTAATGACTGATGGAGTTACATTAGCACTCCATCTTACTGCTTCACTAAATCCTCCAGTATTGTCTGCAGTGAATGTGATAGTTCCTACTGTGATATCAGCGCTAACTGTTTCTGAGAGGTCTGTTACTAAGTTATGACGAACTTCAACATTGAGGCCAAGTATTTCATCGAGGCCCATTCCATTCTTTGCAGCGATAACATCCTGTACTGTTAAGTCAATATGTTCAGTTGGCAAACCGGGGTCAACAACAATTACTGGTCTAACTTGGACCGCTGAAGCATCTGTGACAGGCATACCCCCATCTACTGCTTGAGCCTGTACCCAAACACTAAGGGAATCTCCTGCACGATTATATTCGCTCAAATCAAGTGGAAGTTGTATAGGAGGCACCACGACTGTGAGAATTACGGTGGTGACCTCACCATCAGTTACCATCGCTGTTGTAGTAGATGACAAACTTACTGTCCAATTCATCGCTGGCACTCCTAGTCCCGCCACTAGATTGAATGAAGTTGGAATGTTGCCACCATTTTCTATTTCGACTGATAGTTCAACTTCTTGGCCAGGAGTAACCATAGTCACATTGGTCGGCATAGTCACCCTTGCAGCATAATATTCACCAGCCATCACCCGAGTGAATCCTGTAAGAGTATAACCTGCAGAAACTGATGTTAGTGTCAAATCAATTCTTTCCACTAGCGACCTATTTGTACCGAAAGGAACTGATACTGAGATTTGGACTGTCGTTGTGGCATCTGGAGATATTACTGCAGTTGATGAACCATCTAGGGACATATCTGTCCATCCCAATACATCGCTAATAGCAATCGAAAAAGAGTCTGAAGAAGCACCTGTATTCTTGAGAACGAAGGTTAATGTCGTTTGCATCCCAGGTTCAGTAGTTCTATCTGCTGGTGATGCCAATTCTGCGACATAGTCTGAAAATTCCACATCGACTTCGCTGATAATTTGCGGATCTGTGTAGAGAGTCCCATTAAAATGAACTGTCGCGGTCAAATTCCAAATCCCTGTTACGGATGTAGCATCAAGATTTACTGTGAGGATATCTGCAAGCGCTGGATTTAAAATAGAGCCTGGCTCTAATATCAAAGTATTAGACCATAGTGTGAAAGTGTTAGCAGGGACTGCAATTTCATAGAATGAAAGTTCCATAACTGCAGACAGTGCCATTACTCCCTGATTGAGAACGGTTGCATTCACTGGATGAACTGCATTGGTCAATCTCGCTGTGGACTGGCCACCGATAGGTGCCGGAATTGTATCCCCAGTTACTGCACCGGAATGGAATACGCTGACATTGAAATCTAATCTTTGTTCATTGTTAGCACTATTGGAATCTGTTGCTGAAGAGACTCTTGCAAATAATGACTGGCCATCACCAGTAGTAGCACCCCACGAAATTAATATTGGATTGCTTGTTGATGAAGCAGCCATACTCCCTAAATTAACACTGGTAACTGTGGTCTCTCCAGCCGTTGGTGAACCGCGGTGTACTAGACTAAGTGTGACTTGGCCTGAGGCTGAGCCAGTATTTGTAACAACGATTCTAACAACATGTTGATCTGGTTCAAGAATTAAATCAACTCCATCCCAAACAGAACCTGCTCCATCTAGTGTAATCGATTGTACTGAGAAATCTGGATCTGCCCTTGCACCATCGCTAGCACTTGTAAATGGTGCTAGATTTGGAGTCAATAATACCAATAGCAAAAGCCCGGTCAAGAGGGTGCTAATATTAGTTCTTGAATCACGCAAGAGACTCACCTCCTGGCTTACGGAAGTGGTCGATAGTAACCTTCTTTCCTTGGCGTCTCCATTGAGCCACTAATTGTACTAATAATCGCTCATGTTCTTCGTCGGTAATTCCCAATCTACGCCTCTCTTCCCAAAGCAATAATTGCTCGGTTTTCGTCAGCAAAGAATCCCTTAGATATAGTTCCAAAGTTCTGCGGTATGCATCCCTATCTGAAATAGAATAAACAATGGCATCTCCGGGCAATTGATCTGCTCTGTTTTGGATGATATTTCCTAAAGTTAATGCTGCATCATAAGTTAAGTTCCTTTTGTCCAAATCTGCTTGGATGGAACTGGAGAGTTCTTGCAGTGTATAACGAGTATTTGCCCGCTGTATTTTTTTGAAGTAACGACGGCTCCTGCCGGTCATGCGTGTCGTCACCATACAATCATCTTGTTCCCGCCAGTTATTGAAAGAATCGCTTGACACCCATTGACCTATGCATTTAGTGAGAGAAGTTATGAATTATGCATAAATACAATACTAAGTTCTAATTGTTAGAAAAATATCAGTGAAATACCTGCAAAAGTGGACAAAGCAACCCTTGATGTGCTAGTTTCCCCCCCTTGAGATTAATGAGCGACTCTATAACCTTAGAAAACGGCCAAAAAGCACCAACCTTTTGCAGCGACGATAGCGATGGGAATACTCATGATTTAGCGGCAATAAACGCCTCTGGAAAGACTGTGATTTTGTACTTTTATCCACGCGATTCCACTCCTGGATGCACAATACAAGCTTGTGACTTTAGAGACCAGATGTCAAGGCTAAATAACGGCCAATATATTGTACTAGGAGTTAGCAAAGATTCTGCAAAATCACATGGAAATTTTATTGAAAAACAACAACTGAATTTCCCATTATTAATGGATGAAGATTTGTCTCTTCACAACGCATATGGCACTTGGAGAATGAAGATGAATTACGGCAAGGAATACATGGGATGTGCACGCTCAACTTTTGTCATTAATCCTCAAGGGGAATTGGTTTTCGCAAGATATAATGTCAAGGCAAAAAATCATGTTGAAATGTTAATGCGAGAACTAGATATTGCGGAGTGAAATCTGTGACAAATAACAGTGAAGAGGTTGAGGTAGAACTCAATCAACTTCGCAGCCAAAAGATTACTCTTGCTGGAGGTAGTATTGCATGGTGGCCATGTCATATTGGTGTTAATTGCCAAATTGGTAGTGGTGGCAACATCGGAGCGCTTGCACATATCGGTGCTGACGTAATTATTGGAAATAATTGTAAAATTCAAGGAGGAGCATATATTGCCAATAAAACTCAAATCGGAGATGATGTATTTATTGGCCCAAATGCTACCATCATGAATGATAAGTATCCTCCTTCGGGTGATTCAAGCCTATGGAAAATGGTTGATATCGGTGACCGTGTCGTGATAGGTGGGGGTTCTAATGTTGTTGCAGGTGTATCGATGGGTGATGATTCAGTATTAGCAGCGGGAGCAACATTGACACATGACATACCTGTAGGAGAAGTATGGGCAGGTAATCCTGCAAGATTCTTGATGTCCCGTCAACAATATGATGCCAAGAGGTGAAAGCATGGACAAGAAAGCAATCGTTACCGATTTTCTTAGTCGTTGTATTACCTATTCAGATGAATCGATCGCAAGAAAAATAGCGAGGGGTGAAAACGAGGAGGTTCCTGCTTGGCAGTCGTATAGAGATTTTACCGCATATTCACTCAAGGAAGTCAATGATGGAAAATTAGATGACTGGTTTGATGCTGATAAGACTACGGATTTACTAGAGAATTGCCATGAAGTGAGCATTGATGAGTTAGAACATTCACACAGAGCAACATGGTTGAGTGGCCTGTTATCACCAAGACCATTGGTTGTGGCTGCGAGTGAAAACGCGCAAGGAATGGGTAATCTCGCACCTCTTTCTTCTGTAATGGTTGTTTCAAATACGCCTCCACTATTGGTGGCATCCTTATCCGAATCACGAGATGGCCGGCCACGAGATACCTTGGTTAACCTGAGGACCAATGGTAAGGCAATTCTTCATCTGCTACCTGCAACTCAAGAATCTGCGGAAAATGTAGACCTTACGGCAACTCAATTACCTGCAAATGAGAGTGAATGGGATATTTGTGGATTTACTAATGTCAAGGGTAATGATATGCTGGTAGGCCAAGCAGTTGCTGCAATTCAAGTTTCACTTGTTGAAGAGAGGG
>DUCL01000093.1 GCA_012959845.1 Candidatus Poseidoniales archaeon | reverse complement strand
ACTAGATATTCAAGAAGCGGAAAGGATTCGTGCTCGTCTTGCCGATGAGCCATTGGCTCAAGCACTATTGGATGATGCTTCAACCTTTGAGGGGCTAGGCCCTGTACTTTCTCGACTTGAGGCTGCACGAGGATTAGGATATTCTGTGACATTATTAGACAGAGCAGTTGAACGGGCACTACAAGTTATTCAAGCAACTGTAGACCATGTGGCTACAACACCAAGACATCTACTTTCAAATGAAGTCATGACATTGCTTGAGAGACAAGTTCCACAAACCGCTGGCGCAGTTAGAGGCTTGGCGCGCTGGTCAGTGCAGCAGAGATTAGAACATCAGTTAGGAGATACTGTCGGTCATTTGATTGTCGACTTGGAGAATTTGCTCGAAGATTTCGACCGCTCAATTACAATGTTACGACGACTACGTAACGTCCTTGAGCAATTGGCAAAACTTGGTGCACCGATAGAAGAAATTGAAGCCTTATTGGCAAATTGCAACCGCCCTGAATCACTACCGAGTATTGCAAAAGCGACTCACAAATTGATCCGCGTGGCATTGGATGATATTTATCTAGAAGCGGACCAAAGAGATGCTGGTGAGTCCATTTCACTCGAAGAAACCGCACGGGTTCTAGAGGAATTAATCACCCAACTTGATGCAAGTGGCTTGGCTGATGGCACTCCAAGTGGCATGATGTGGGATTTCCAAAGAGATGGACTATTGCCTTACGAGAGAGATTCTCTTCCGGCTTCTCAACGTATTGAGGTCAATCAAGAAATGATTACACAGATGGAACCTACATTGGCTGGAGAAATTCCTGTCTCTTTGGATAAGGCAGTAAATGATGAAATTGATGCCGAGGACTCTTTAGAAATTGATGAAGATGGATGGCAACAAATGCCACCTCCAGGAGAACTTACTGAAGAAAATACCTCTGCAACATATATTGCTTCACCAGAAGCACCTCCGCTTGCCGAATCTGGAAGTTTGAATGAAGATGATGAAAGGGCGATGCTAGAAGAGGAATTAGCACGTCTTGATGCTGCATGGGATCACCGAAATGAACCAAAGGATCTCGCTATGGACCCAGCACTATCTGCATTGGAGGCAAAACTTAGCGGATTAGATATGTAATCTAATCTTTGGTAAGAATGGGAGGATTTGTTTTGAGCGTAACACTTGTAGGACGTAATGAGAAACAGGGTCGCCATTTCCCAATGTGGTTGGAAAGATTATTGCTTATTTCAGCAATTGCCACACTATATCTGTTTCATGCTGATGTTGCAAGTTATATGCAATCACAAGGTGCTCCAAATTGGTTAACTCTCGTTGCAGAATGGGGCATATTACCAATTACTCTGCTAATACTGTCAGAATTAATTTGTAGGATAATTCAATTTATTCACACCGATTGATTTCATGCATCAAATTGAATGAAATCTTTGCCGCCATCTTGTACAGTTTCATTACTTGGCAGACGTGACTGAATTAGACCCCATACTCGCTGCCAAGGAATAAAGAACCGCATTATTGCCATCAGTGATAGGAACATCAATGCTGAAATTACCAAACCATAAGTCAAAGTCAATTCTATTGATTCACTGACTTGTCCAGCCCATTGAGAACCGGTAGTATTACTGACTATTTCCAATAATACACTATGGAATCCCAATGCGATCATCGTTGCAATTGCAGTCAACCCCAAGAATCCAATTGTGTGTCGCAAATGCCCGTTTAGCAAATTATCCATCTGACGGACATACTCTGGGTCTCTTTTACATGATTCTGGCAAACGGTAAGCGTACTCAAGATAACGAATAACTCCGTAAGAGGATTCTTGGAAAACCATGATTAGAATTGCAATAGTAATCAAATTGAACTGCTCTTGAGTTACCAATTTGAATCCAAATAATCCAATCGTTGGATTACTTACCTGACTTTCAAGAGTTGCAAATTGTGCCCCATAAGAACCGAGTTGCCCTCTGATTAGAGGGAAGGTTAAGATCGCATGAATTCCCAAGAAAATCAAGGTGAATCCGATTGCCCAAGCAATGGAACGACGACTTAATCCCCATATGCCTCTTGTACCCATAATCACTGGTAAAAGATAGATAAAGAGTATAATTAGTGACATTATCATTAATAATGGCCATTGAAGTGTTTGCAGTTCTGAATCGTTTGGTAGGCGCAAATCAAATGAAAACAACATTCCGGTAAGCCACGAAAATATCAAACGGCCAACTAACATTACAATCAATGTAATAATAAATCCAAGTTTTATTCTCTGTTGCATTTGCGGTGATTGGAAGGCTAAGAATGCCATCCCGCCACCAATACTCAAACCCAAAATTAGAGGTACGAAGAAGCGACCCATTCCATCTCTTCCTTCACCCGTTAACCAGTCTCCTAGTGGCAATTGGTCACCGATTAGTAACTCGATTGAATCAAATAACATGGTATGGTCAATAGAACCAACAACATATGTTGAGACAACCTCAAGATACATCGCTATTAGAGCAACGGTAGCAACGGTTTGTAATGTGAGAATTTGCCACTGCTTTCTCAATAATTTTAGATGGAGGGTGCGAGCACCGGTTCCACCGGTCATTGTGACATCAGACTGAACACCGACTTCGCTTGCCATTTCAGTACCCCCTAACCTGCATCAATGCCTGTGACAAATCCATATCTGGCATCCAATCAATAACCTGTGCGCCAGAACCAGCTAATGTCGTCAAACGATTCTGTCTTTCCAATTTTAGAACTTCATATGACATTCTCGGAATTCTTGAAACCAATCTTTCAAAGTCAATACTAGATGGACTTAGAACTGTTACTTCGTGTCCACGACCAACTAAGTCACGAACTGCTGCTGGAACTGTTCCATCTCCTTCACAACTAGAAATAATGAACACGGGGGAACCTCTGCTGAATCTTCCACTTAGGGAATTAGTAACTGCTTGAAGTGGCATGCTCCCCTTTGGAGTAACACCAGCAAGTGCGCTCAAGAGCTTGAAATATTGTTTATCTCCTGTATCAGGCGGTAAGTAGGATAGTCCATCACCATATATTGCTAATGCAACTGAATCTCTACGATGCAAGAAGAATGATGCAAGGCTAGCAGATGAGACACAACTCATCTCCAATGGGTTCTTTAGAACTGTTCCAATTCGCGCTACATCTCTACTGTCAAGTAAAATGTATAGGTCTGTCACTGCATCTCTACACTTTTCATTTACCATTAATTCACCAGTACGTGCAAATGCTTTCCAATTGATATTCTTGAAAGGGTCCCCAGGAACATATTCACGCAATGAATAGAATTCTGAACCTTGACCTGGAATTCTCAATGTTGTCGCACCTGTATACATCTTAGGTGTGCGGGAGCGAAGGAATGCCTCTTCAATATCCTTGATTTGAGGGAATATCACAATATCTGAATGATGATCGACATACATTTCCTCTACGCTGAGATTGAATGTATTACGAGCACGCAGAGAAACCGGCCCAAGCGAGTAATGGCCCCGTAATGGGCATCTAAGGACATAGCGAATACGTGCGCTTTCACCTGGACGAAGATTCAACTGCATCTGATTCAAGCCGCTACGTAATTTCATTTCATGAGGAATATTATCGTATACTTCAAGCAACTGAGTCTTACGATTGCTGCGGTTAGTGATTAGAAGTTCAACATAGAGGTCGTCACCTTTGTACAAATTATCTGCACTCAGTTTTCTTTGCACTTCAACATCGCCATGCCCAGATATCCATGAGTTGACAACAATGAATGCAATGAATGCAAATCCTAATATCATCATTTGATGATTTGATATCATCATACCAATTAGAATGAGAGCAATTCCTCCCGTAAATGTGAATGATGCTTTACGTGTCCACATTCATATCACCTCACTTCTGCCCCCATGCTTTGATTCTCTTTACCAAAGCAACGGTTTGTTCTAACGAATATTTATTTTTCGAATCTACTGCGAATTTTGCAAGCACTGGGTCATTGATTAACGCTACCAATTCTCTTGCGGGTAAGGCATGGAATTCTTCTCGAGTCAGTCCATTTTGATTACGGATTTTGGACAAGAATACTTGATGAATCTTTTCCACCTTAGCATAATAGATGTACCGATTAGCATCTCCAAAGCCATAGTAAATGATACTGAATACATGTCTCCATGGCTCAGGGTCACGCTTTTTGATTAATACTGCTTCGAATGTAACAAACAGAAGGAGGAATAGAATTAGCATTGCCAACCCTTCTCCAGTGAAATATACTAACAAGAAATATACTGTATTGTATGAATCTGCAAGAATTGCATTTTGTGGGTGTCTTGATTCATCAAAGATGACCATGGCATTTTCTGCAGCCTGTCCTTCCTCACCAATTTCTGTACTCATCAGTGATTCTGCAATTACATCCAATGCCCACTTACGATTGTCATTATCTGGAATGAAATTAGTTACTTCACCATACTTTCCATCATTGAATTGTTCATAATCATACATTGCATTCATCAACACTGAACCATCGG
>DUCL01000092.1 GCA_012959845.1 Candidatus Poseidoniales archaeon | reverse complement strand
CCGTTGGGATGGTGGTACTGCTGATGCAACTACCGCATTGAAGGTCGACGAATCAGTAGGAACAGTTGAGAACATGACTTGGACTTCAACAACACAAATTGATGCAGGTTCAAACGCATACATTACCTCTATTGGTAACTCTCTTAACGCATCTAAGTTGATCGTTGATTCTACCGCAACAATTGATGAAGCAAACCTCTTCACAATGGACAGCACTCACTTGACTGCTACTCCATCGAACGAAGTTGCTCTTCTCATCAAGTCCACTGACGGAACACGTGCTTCTTACGTGTCCACAAGTTTCCAACCAGAAAACATGGTTGTTGACGGTGACGACAGTGACTGGAACGGTGGAAACGCTCTGAACCCATCTGGATATGCAATGCCAGGTGTAATGAGCGGTGACAGTACCAATGACATGTCTATGACATATATTGAAGGCGATAACCTATACTTCGGATTGACCGGCGAGGATCTATCTAACTCTGACCTACTGATTTACATCAGTACTGATGGAAGTGGATCTACAACTGGATACAATGGAATGGGCGGTGCACATACACTACCTGTACCTGCGAATTATGTTCTATGGGCAGACAGTGATTCATCATACGACCTGTACTCATATGGTTTCCTTGGATGGGGACCAACATCATTGAGTCAAGACGCTATTTCGGTAGACTTCTCTGGCAGTTTTGCTGAGATTTCAATACCGTTCAGCCGTATGGGTGGAACACCAAGTCAAGTTGACATTGTTGCAATAGTACAAGGTGAGAGCACTGCTGATGTCAGCACTGTTCACCCAACTCAGACAATTGACAGCGGAAGCACTTTGCAAACCTTCAGTGAATACATCACTGTTGAGTTGACGCACAATGATTTGCTAACCGGTTCAATTGCTGATGAAGTACTAGTATACCGCACATACAAGGGATCTAGCACACCAAGTGTTGCAAAGGCCTACGATGTAATGATCAAGACCTCTGCAGACTGTGCATATGACTGGGCTGTTACTGAGGACCTATCAATGGCAACCAATGCTAACCTCAACCTAGATATGGAGCGTGCTTGTCCTGTTATTGGAACATCTCTCGATGACATCACTGTCAACGAAGACTCAGGTGCTTACTCATTCAGCCTAACTAACATGGCTGATGACTTGCAAGACGATGAGGCAACAATGTCCTGGACATCTGCTGAAAGTAACCTTGTTGCTCACGACGGCATACTAGTTGATTGGAACCAAAATGGTCACCAAGTAACTATCACACCTCTTGACAACCAGTTCGGTACTATGACCTACAGCTTCGAAGTAACTGACAGCAACGGATTGACTGATTCTAAGAACATAACATTCGAAGTTGAAAACGTCAATGACGCACCAGTGATTTGTAATATTGATGAAATAGACTGTATGCCTCTCTTCTCTGAGGATGTGTCATTCAACAACATTCTGCCAGAAGGATTCGGTTCACATACCAAGTTCTTGGGAGATGTAAGCAATGCAACACGTTCATACATCCGTGACATGGCTAACGAGCAAGCGCCAGTACGACAAGTCTACACATGGGGTGCATCTGTACCTTCAACATGTATTGCCTTCACTGCTGAAGTGAACTCACTCAACGAGTTGGTTCTTTCCGAGAACACAAACAACGAACTTGGAGGCACCTGTACGGTTACTCTGACTCTATCCGATGATGGAGTAGGGGACCAAGATGCAATTGCGTTTGATGTTGATTTCTCAGTATCACCTGTTAACGACGCTCCAGTTATTGTTGACTGGAACGCATCGATGACCGATGATGAAGGAAGAACTGTTTCAGTGAATCCAGACAACGGATCTGTTAACACAATCCCTTGGAAGCTTTCAGTCATGGAAGACGATACCACTGCTGCCAACTTGACATTCAGTCTTGCTGCAATGAAGGACGATATCGACCACGAGGACTCTGATTTGACTTGGGAAATTGAGTCTACAGACCAGTGTGTATACGGTAACTACTTCGCTGCATCAATTGTTGGTGATGACTTAGTCTTGGACCTAGTTGAAGATGCAACAACCAATGGATTTGATTGGGAAGTTGACTACTTGAACGACAACGGTATCCACCAAATCGGACCGACCGGATCTGACTACTGTCAAATCCGTTTGGTACTACGTGACACAGCATCTGCACCATCGTATGTTCCTAATTACGATACTGCTTTGATGCCAATTGCAGATTATTCGCAAGGTGTTGCTACACAAGAGATTGGTATCCGTGTTGAAAGAGTACGTGAGCTTGTTGCTGACTACGGATTCAGTGCAAATACAGGATTCTCCTTCAATGGAGTTAGCAACATCATGACTGGAACATATGTACCAGTTACTGTTGATGTTACTGCTGGCGGAGATGAAGGTCCTTACACCTACGACCACATGTTGGCGATTACCTACCACACAGACGGTCACTCTGAAGTTGAGCAAACACGCTACTACGCTGTACCAGCATATGGAACATCAGTTGCGATCACTGAAGATGTGTACATCACAAAGGATACAACAAACGTTTGGGTCGAGATGGATGTCAAGACCTGTATGGCTAACCCTTGTGACGTGCTAGCACCTGCTACTGAGCGTTTCCAGACTGATAGCCCTGCTTCCCACCGTTCTAACAACCAAGGACAACAAGGAGCAGATTGGTCCAAGCCTGGTCAATACGGTAGCAATGCTACACAGACCTCTGAACGCCGACCTCTACTTGAAGACAGCAACTGGTGTAACAACATGATGTCCAGTCTTGGTACTGCAGCAACATGTGCACACGCTAACCAGCCATCTTCAACCTTTGAGGCAAGTGGACAAGATCTGCCAACTGTAGTCGGTACAATCGGCGCAGGTGCAGTTCCTTCCTTCGCTCCTAGCATTATTGCTGTGAGCCTTGCTGGTGTCTTTGTCAGTGCTCTTGCACTTTCCGGACGCCGTGATGAGGACGAGGAAGCATTGGAAGAGTCTATCGTAGAAGATGAACTTGCAGTATCCCCTGTTATCGCAACCATTCTAATGGTCGCTATCACAGTGGTTCTATCAGGTGTAATCTACGTGTGGGCTTCTAGTCTAGCTGAAACTGATGTCAAGGGTGTCCCTAGAGTCACCTTCTCTATTGAGGATATCAATGGTGGAGACGCGGATCAAGGTCACTGGAGAATCTCAGTGACACAATCTGAAACAGACTTGGCAACTCAAGCTGTTGAAGTCCGTGTGTTCTATGTGGATGCAAGTGGGTCTCCCCAGACCTTCACTGCCAATTTGGCTGATACTAACGATGTTTACGGGTTCAACCCTGCAAACAGTGACGCTTTCGTCACATTCGTAGACCAAGTGAATAAGGAAGGAACCAAGTCGATTTCTACCTTCAACACTGGTGATGAAGTCTATGTACGCACCCACGCACCTGATGGTACACCTTTGACCGATGTCACGATCACCATGTCATATGCTCCGGCAAATGCGCAAGGTGCTCTACTTCGCTCCTGGAGCGGATTGGCATACGACCTCAAGGCTTGAACTTAGGTAAGTGCAAAAGGACGCATTAGGGTTGGAGGGCTGCGGCCCTCTGCCCTCTTGCTTTTCGAGAAAACCGTACTCTGCGGAGACGGTTGAGACGATGCGAACGCTGGTTGGGGTTCTTTGAACCCCTCCAGTTTTTCGCTTCCCCTTTTTTTCTTTCAGTAACCTGTGCTGAGTTCTATCTCAATTGTTGCGAAGCCTTTCAAACAAGAGTCCTCCTGTGAGGTATTGGAGAGACACATGGTAACGGGTCCTAGCAATTCAGTTGAGGCGAAATTACCTGCCTGTGTTGTTTTTGATTGTGATGGAGTCTTGGTTGATGCAGTCTCGTCATGGAGAACTCTTCACGATCATTTCGGAACTGATAATGCTAAAAATTTGCAACATTTTATCGATGGTGAATTGAGTGATGTTGAGTTTATGCGCTCTGATATACAATTATGGAAGAACAAGCAAAACCCGATATTCAAGGATGACCTGTTTAGGGCATATTCCGGTGTGAAATTGATGCCTGGTGCTAGAGAACTTGTTGCTGAATTGAAGCAACGCGGAGTATTTGTAGCAATTGTTTCTGCAGGTGTAGATATTTTTGTTTCAACGATTGCATCGATGCTAAAGGTTGATGATTGGATTGCAAATGGTTTTGAATTTGCAGATGACGACTCCTTAACAGATGAAGGTATTTGCCGTTTGCATGCCGGTGGCAAAGGCGAGGTAATCAAAAAATTATGCGAGATGAATGGTATTATCTCATCTGGTGTAGTTTCGATTGGGGATTCTGAAATGGATTTGAGTATGCAGATTGAAGGTAGTAATTTCATTGGCTTCAATCCATCAAGAGATTCTTCGCTATTAGCATTCGAAAAGGCAGGTGTTGAAATCGTGACTGAAAAGGACTTGAGCTTGCTGAGGCCACTCTTAGGCCTTGAATAGCGCTATCACTGTTCATGCAAATGGAATTGCAGTAGTCGCATGACTCTTTAGATTTACAATGGTTAACATACATGGTTTCGGCTGGAAACCAAGCATTCTTTGGTATGAAGTTTGGTCTTGCCATGTACTTGAACAAATCAATGTCGTACCCTTGAAATCAACGCACGCGTGACCATGGACGTGACCGGTAACAAAAATATCAGGCACTTCATTGATAACCAAACCGTCTTCAGGTTCAGGAGAAAGTGGAGTTTTGCCTCCCCATTGTGGCGCAAGGTGTCTTCTTCTCAACATTTGTCGCATCGCTTCAACCGGATCTGAGTATGTCACAGTTCGCAAACCAGCAACGAAATCGTCAATTGATTTTCCGTGGTAAGATAACACGCGCACACCATTCAAAGAAAAGTCACAAGGATTTCCAACAAATGTTGTTGAATTATAATCCTGTTGAATATCCTTCTCAAATGTTGGTTGTGGTTCTGCCGGACGAACAGCATCGTGATTTCCTGGCAACATTACACATTCAACCCAGTCGGGTAATAACTCAAGAAGTCTGGCAAATTCTGTGTATTGGCCATACAAATCAGGTATTGCCAATTCTTTATCTTGTCCCGGATAAATTCCAACTCCATCGACACAGTCTCCTGATAATATGAGATATTTGATTGTCTTTGCAAGCGGGTCGGTGTGAAACCATCTTACCATTTTGTGCCATTGCGCTTCTAAGAAGGTCTTTGAACCGACATGAATGTCGGAGATGAATGCTACGCTAACTCCATGTTCGGAACTAGATTTCTGATGTTTTGGTTTTAGCGGGAAAAACAAATCTGAGACATAAAATACATCCCCAGTTTGGCTAAATGAGCCAGAAACACCCAATACATCATCAGGCATTAGCCCAGATTCAAGAATCATTTCCTGCGCTCTATCTCTATCATCTCCTTGCCGCTTGGTTAGTAGACAAGTCATTTCTCCAGTAACATCTTCAATACCCCACATTAAGTGGCCATTTTTTGTATAGCGTGGGTCGTTTACCAAACCGATTGCAACCACTGTATTTTCATATCCCTGATAGCGGGAATATTCAGAATTCAGTCTTGCTATTTCCTGTGGTGGTTTTGGTAGGTTTGAATTTGCAATTATCATTTTTCTAATTTTTTCTAATCGGTCAGAAAAACATGAGTTAATATCGGACATTTTTCCTTCAGTAACCGAGTTTCCAGTGATGTCATAATGAACTTTGATTTCGCTCGCAGCATCACTTGCATTTTCGCTAAAGTCATTTACGCTCCAATCGGGTAAGTTGTTACGAAAGCGGACATCAAAAGGCTCATGCTGTGCAATTGGTGCAATCGTTCTCCCCAGTTCATTTGCAGAGGTATTGGCGATGGTTTCTTCTTTGATATGCGGTTTTGTTGGAGTCTCCTTTTCCTCTATTGCTATTTGATTACCTTGAGAAGAATTGTAGGCTGTAACCATTTTATCCAAAATCTCTTGAGTCAATAGTCCCGATTCAAAGCCTATTTCTTGAGCAAATGAAAACACAGCATATGGGTCTTCAAGTTCTTGAACAGCCTGCTTCATTGATTGAAATAACATTATTTTGCGACTGGCCAAATGCTGCCAGATATCTGCTGCATCGCCACCCATAAGACGAAGGTGACAGCGGATACACATAAGCAGTGCGACAAGGATACTACAATTTCATAATAACGAGTATACAATTCTACTCTTTATCCCAATTGATTTCGTTACTCATACTTTCTTTTGAGCGTGATGATTTTTCATTTCCACCCTGCGCATCTTCTTGCCAAGGGTCACTTTCTTTTGCCTCTGCCTCACGCTTTGCTCTTTCTTCTTCGAACATCAGTTTGGCATTATCTTCCGCAGCAATTCTTGCCTCTTCTTCCTTTCTTGCGACTTCTGCATCAGCCATTGCCTTGTCCCAATATTTGATTGCTGTTAGCAATGCGAAATGAACGAAGGCAATTTTATTTTCTGCGCGATTACCTCCGATTTCAGTAATGTCAGAATTGGCCCAATTTTCCGATGCTATTCCAACATACACTGTACCGATTTTTTTCTTGCTTCCATCATGATTTGGTCCAGCAATTCCTGTGATAGATAGTGCAATACTCGCATCCGCCTTAATCCGAGCGCCTTGAGCCATTTGGATTGCAACTTCTGCTGAAACTGCACCTCTTCTTTTCAATGCCTCTTCTGTTACTCCGAGTTCCTTTATCTTAGCATCATTGGAATATGTCACCCAAGACTGGCGAAACCACTGACTTGCACCAGCAATGTCGGTAAATGCACTGGCAAGCAAACCACCAGTACAAGATTCCGCCACAGTAATAGTGTGATTTCCTTCTTTTAGGCGACGAACTAACCTCGCTGCAGTCGCTTGGACATCTTCATCCATATATACGGGGCTAGCGCTGAATGGTTTTGAGGTTAGTGGCTATGCGGTTAATTGAAAAACCCCTTGCCATAGGGTCGGAGCACGGGTTCGTGGTCTAGCTGGTTATGACAGCGCCTTTACACGGCGTTGATCGGGGGTTCGAATCCCCTCGAGCCCACCTTTGAAGATTGGTATTTTACCAAAGATGATTTTCAATTGAGTCAGTTGCGGCACAAATAATCTTTGAAATTCCACGTATTTCCTGTTGTTCATCAATTAATAGCAAGTGGATGGCTCTGTTGTGAACGCCTGAAGAATATTCACTCCCTCTATGGTCTAGAGCGATAAAAAACCCATCAAGTTCTGCAAACATCCAAACAGCCGTTGCATTCGGCAAATCTTCAGCGTTGAGTAATACCCAACGCAACCCTCGCAATGATTGGCGAAGTTCGTCGCGAGGAATATCCTTGAATTGACTAAACCACGCGAATTTGAAAGAGTTTTTATCTTCCATCGTAAATACTCCCGTTTTACATTTTGTAACGTAGCAGGGCAACAACTCCACCCATTCCTAGCAATTGTTGGCCTGAATCATGGTCGGTTGAACATTGAACTAGTGTTGCAGAAATTTTAGAAAGACCTCTACACCATATCGGCCATGATTTCCCAGCAATAGTATCTTCTTCATTTCTCAGTAAATCTGCAGTTATGAGTAATGTTTCTATCGCCCCTTCACTCAATGCTCTATCCAACTGTTCCTTGCCATAGGCTACGGTGCCGGTTGTGGATAGCCTTGTCCATGCTTCTTCTAACAGTTTTACTTCTTTTGATATTGCATGCTCACCAAGTAAATCTTCAGCCAAACCATCTCTTATCACTTCATTAGCGGCTGAGCGACCTCCCATTGAAGTGGCGACTGATTTAATGAATCTACTATGACCATTATCTCTTAGTTCAGGTAGTAATACGTCCTTTGCATGGCCAGGTCCGCACAAAATCAGTGGAATCTCATCATTTAACTGAGAAGATATAGCGGAAATTACACTTTTTCTAAAGGATGAAGCCACGCTAGAAGTTGTCTTCAAATCTCCACGTTTACCTCCTCCACGCATTGTCCACATAGCACTTTCACGTAACCCTCTTCCAGTAATAAAATACAGAATCATTTCGTCATTTTCAACAACAAGTAGAGCGACTTGAACTGCTTTACTGGCTTTTTCACTTTGGACTAATAAGTCAATATCAGTCGCATCAAAGGGAGTAAGAGATGTGATTTCTATTTCGTCCTTTACTCCGACAATGTGAGTGTGATGCAATCCCAAATCAAATTGAGCCTCTTCAATTATGCCATGAATTCTTAATGTGTCTGAAAATGTTTGATACTCTGTTGATTCAATCCGCAATTGAATCCACATTTTTTTTCTTTCAGCAGACTTTGCTCGTCCACCTGTTTCTCCTACAGTAGTTTGGTCTCTTCTTTCACCGAGCATTGCCACTGACATGCCTTTGCGCGCTAATCGTGCGATAGACCATAAGTCATCTTGAGATTCTATTCGAATTCTCCACAACATTTGTTGACGCTTGACAATCTTCATCATTTCACCCAAATACGCCGATTAAGTTGCCGTTCTCATCCATGTCCATGTCGAGGGCAGCAGGGCGCTTAGGTAATCCTGGCATCGTCATCATATTTCCACAAATCGCAACGACAAATCCTGCACCAGCATTTAGGCGGAATTCCTTAATCGGTATGGTAAATCCTGAAGGTGAACCCAGAAGGTTTGGATCGTGTGAGAATGAATATTGTGTTTTTGCCATACAGACTGGAAGTGTACCATATCCCCATTTCTCAATCTGTGCTAATTGTTTTGCAGCAGAAGCCTCAATTCGTACTCTTTCTGCTTTGTAGATTCTTGTTGCGATTGAATCAATCTTTTCTCTAATGGTTGCATCGGGCATGAACAGAGGAGTGAATGGTCTTCCAGCAGCAACATGGTCTTGAACTGCAGAGACGACAGCCCTTGCAAGTTCTTCACCTCCCGCTCCTCCCTTTGCGTGAACTTCACAGATTTTGACAGCAGTTGCTCCACTTGCTCTAGCGGCTTCATCCAATGCAGCAAGTTCCGCATCAGTATCTGTAGAAAAGCGATTGATTGAAACAATAACCGGCATTCCAAAACCAGCCATATTTTTGATATGCCTATCTAGATTACCAGTTGCACCCGCCACCACGGCCTCAACATTTTCAGCAGCCAATTCTTCAGCAGTTGGGCGATATCCACCTTTATCTCCAAAGGCACCGCCATGTAATTTCATCGAACGAATAGTGACATTCATCACAACACAGTCTGGAGCCTTACCAGAATTGGCGGCTTTGATATGCATGAATTTTTCAGCACCCATGTCGGAACCAAAACCGGCTTCAGTGACAACAATATCCGCCGCTCCAAGAGCGATTCTATCAGCGATAATACTGGAATTGCCATGGGCGATATTTGCGAAGGGACCGCCATGAATAAATGCAGGATTTCCTTCTAAGGTTTGCACAAGATTTGGCAGAAATGCATTTCTCAATAATAATGCCATGGCACCGGCAGCACCAATATCTTCAGCCTTGACAGGATTTCCTTCAAATGAAGGACCGATTACTATCTCACCAAGTCTTCTACGAAGATCTGCATAGTCACTTGCTAATACCAAAATAGCCATCACTTCACTTGCAGCAGTAATATCAAAACGGTCTTGTCGTACATTTCCATTTGCTGCAGTGCCTAATCCAACTACTATTTGGCGTAGAGACCTATCATTCATATCAATGACTCGAGGCCAACCAATTCGCTCAGTATCTATTTTGCAATCATTACCAAATTTCAGATGATTGTCAATCAATGCACTCAGCAAGTTGTGAGTAGATGTAATCGCATGCATATCACCAGTGAAATGGAGATTGATATCTTCCATTGGCAATACTTGAGAATGTCCGCCACCAGCAGCCCCACCTTTGATTCCGAACACTGGACCCATAGATGGTTCGCGAACTACACATGTGGCTTTAGAGCCAATTGCACATAACGCCTGCGTTAATCCAATCGTAGTGACAGTTTTCCCTTCACCGAATGGAGTTGGATTGACTGATGTAACTAATACAAGGCTTCCTTGAGGGCGATTGAATCTCTCACAGATAGCCTCCCAGGTTATTTTTGCCATTCCATTTCCAACAGGAGTTAATTCGTGGGATGAGATGCCTAATTTCCAAGCAATTGCTTCTATTGGCTCCGGAGTCGCAGCTCTTGCAATATCTAAGTCACTAGCCATATGTTGCTTGCGCGCACAACCACCTTTCAATCCCTCGCTTCATTTAATGGCTGAAATAGCCATTTGTCGGGTCTTTGAAATTAGTCAAATCACTCGTCTTTGACAGTTCCAAGGTAATCTGGAAGGTCAACGCCAGCCATTGCTGCAACATCATGTACCGGTGGTAAAGACTTGATTAGAGAGGAGATGAAGTTCGCAGTTGAACCTCCGGATTCTCCTCCATTACCAGAATCCCAAACAGTAATCTTGTCAATCTTCAGGTTAGATATTGCCTCAGTTTGCTTTGCAACTAATGTTTCAATCTTCTCAACCATTAGCAAGGTAGCAGCGGCTTTTGCGTCGCCACCAGCGCTCTTTACTAGTTGTGCGTAACCAACAGCCTTTGCTTCTAATACTGCTTGTTGTCCAGCAGCCTCTGCATTATATCGCGCAAGAATAGCATCCGCTTGACCTTGTGCGATTAGGCGTTCTCTGCTTGCTTCAGCAGAAGCAGCGATTTCGATTTGTTCCTTAGCAATTTCTTCACGAGCAATTTCTTCAGCACGGAGTCTTTCTCCTTCCATTTCATATTGAGCCTTCTGAATATTTACTTGAGCCATACGCTTTGCAACTTCTGAACGTTGAAGTGCTTCAGCCTCTTTCTCAGCAAGATCAGCATTGTAATGAGCGATAGATGCCGCTGAAACGTTTTCACCTTCAACCGCAAGTGCTTCTTGTTGGTTGATGTAAATACGCTTCATTGTTTCAGCATCTTTCTCACCTTTCACAGCTTCTGCATCGTTATTAGCAACTTGAGTTCTCATTTCCATCTCTTGATTAGATACACCAATGCGTCCATCTCTCTCAGCGGTTGAACGGGCAATATCCGCTTTAGCAATAGCCTCTGTAGCAGCAGCAACACCGATGGATTTGATATAATCTGATTCATCAGTAATATCGATGATGTTAACGTTGATTAGGTAAAGTCCAATCTTGTGCAGTTCAGTGTCAACATTTAATGAAACATCTCGCAAGAAAGCCTCTCTGTCTGAATTGATTGCTTCAATTGAAAGAGATGCAACTGTAAGACGTAGTTGACCAAAAATAATTTCTTTAGCCATATCTTCAATTTGTGGCTGGTTTAATCCAAGTAAACGCTCTGCAGCATTTGACATAATTGATGGCTCTGTCGACACACCAATAGTAAATGTTGAAGGCACAGTAACACGGATATTTTGTGACGAAAGTGCGTGTTCAAGATTGATTAGAATAGTCATAGGTTTTAGATCTAAATATGCATAATGCTGGATTAGAGGCCAAACGACTCGTCCACCACCGTGGTAACAGGCGGCCGCTCCACCAGTCTTTACATTACCATATACAACCAAAATCTTGTCAGATGGTGCCAACTTATATCTTGATGTTGCGATATAGATTGTCCCCATTACAACTGCTACAAATAATCCAATTCCTAAAAGAAACAATGCTCCTGATGCCATAGTACTCATACAGCCATGCAAGCACTCCTTTATGAGTCTTGACCCGATTATGTTGAACCTTATTCTTCAGAATCATTAGAAACAGTGACTGAAATTGCTTTTACAATTAGAGTTTCACCAATGTGGTCAACCACTTGAATGAATTTTCCAGTTTTTATTTCTTCCTTTTCATTTTGGCTAACTGCGGAGACAGTTCTAAGGGCTCCAGTGAATTCTACTTGAACTTGACCAGAATCTCCAGGGTAAATTGTTTGATACACTTTTCCTTTAGCCCCTATTGCTTCGTGATATTTTACAGTACCATCGGTCTCTAAACTTTTCATCAATTGGAATACTTTACCAATAACCCACATAGAGCCTATACCGGCGATTGTACCTGCACCAATTGCGTACAATACATTATCATTTGATTGAGAAACACCTAGTCCAAAAATACCAAACATCATCATGAAACTCAGTAATCCTTGTATTGTTAGCATATGGAATATTCCTTCAGCCCCGACATCCAAGTCAATGTCAAAGCCTAAAGCATCCATTGCCCCATCCGCAACACCGCCAACTAGAACCAGAACAAAATATATCAAAAATAGTATAGTGCCCACAATTGCAGAACCTGCAAATAATAAGTCTACGCCAGTAATGGCTTCTAAGCCTAAAAATCCTAATATTGAAGAAAAGAGTCCACTCATATTTCCGCCTCAATCTGTGAGATTAGTTATTTGCCATCAATGTTGCCCCTCTTTTTTAGAGGTCTAATGTATAATATGTAGTAATGAATATACACCACAGGGCCCAAACTAGCGCCAACTAGTACCCCAATTCCCCAACCAGGGAGTTTTAATCCATAACCAATAGTTCCAATAATAAATAGTGACAACATCATCGAAGCTTTTTCTAAGACGATCAAGATGGGATTTGAACCGTCATTCACTCTTTCCTTCATCATGAAAACATCAAGTAGGCCTGACATTATATGACCTCAAATAATCAAATTTGACCAAGTTAATTCACTGAGAATAATGATGATGACATATATTATGGCAATATATCCTACAGCATTTCTTCCCGGTTCTATATGGCCATCGGTTTGATACACTCTACCATCGGCCTGCTCAACACCCGCTGTACGTTCAGAAGTATCGTAATTTCCCCCCAATGAAAATTCTTTCACATTTTTGTTGGATTGGTATATTAAAAAAACAATAGTACCGATTATCACTCCCAAACTAGGTCCGAGATAAAATCCCAAAGCCTCATTAAATTCAAACCACATCGCAGCGGTCATGTATAATCCAAGCGCACCAGTTAACATGCCGATGGTGGATTTTTCCGCCTTGAACTTGATATCTTGCATATTAGCCCCTGTGTTTACTCATTATTGAATCCTCGCCCGTTTTTTTGGATATTGTAAGCGAACAAGTTTCAATAACTACCCTCACTGTGTATATTCGTGGCAGGAATACGTTATGCGATAGCAGGCTCTCCTGTGGAACAGTCATTATCCCCCCTGCTATTGGCTATTGTGCATGATCATATTAGTTCAATAAAACAAAAAGTGTCAGCAGATTTCAAATTATTAAAGTTAGATTTAGTCGAAACCACGGTGATTGAGGATGCACTTGCATGGGGATACGCAGGTTCAATGCCAAACTCACTACCATGGAAATGGACTGGGGCACCATTCGGAAAATATAGAACAACTGCGTTATTAGAAAAGGCGGTTGAAGCTTCAAGAGAAGTTCTCGATTGTTCAGTGCTATTGGAATCAAAAACTAACAAGAGTTTAGAATTACAAATACAAGAAATATCGGATAAGATGAAATCAGTAGGTAATTCAAAACTACCTAAATCAGCATTGAGAGAAGAGGTTTGGATAAACCTAACCGCGCCATTGAAACATACATTGGTTAGTAATGCGGTAAATTCAATTGACAATTCTATGGAAATTAAATCAGTAAATTGTCTCAGATGGGATGGGCAAGGTTGGTTTTGTGGTACATTTGACGGATTAGGTGTAGTTTCTATTGCAGATTATCATGGCGTCGATGTTGCAGATGGAGCAGTAATAGCAATACTTGGTGGAGGTGGCGCTGCTCGTAGCACTGCCTATGAATGGATTAATTCGGGTGGAAAGGTAATTGCGATAGAAGGGCGGCGCCCACTTCCTGAAGGTGAGTGGATTAATAGCAAAGAATACTCTGGAAAAATAGATGCTTTCATTAACTTTGATGGTAGCGATATTGGTGAAATTCAAGATGTAATAAGAATCCATGACAAGGCAAAATTTGTTTTCAAAGCACCATACACGCTTATGCAAGGTACTGCTGAAGAAAGAATTGAGATGTTGGCAGAAGGGCCATTTGATGGTCGCTGGTTGCTTGTGTCTCAACATTTAGAATGCTGGTCAAATTTTTGGGCACCACATTTAGGCGATATGTTGCCATCGATTGGATTGTTGCTGACAAAGTTAGCATATGCTGAAGCAGTGCTTGAATCATACGCAAATTGACGAAGATTCAAAGAACTATGGCTTATAGTTGCCACATGTGGCAAGTATGAGAGGAATTGAAAAATCATCATTATTCATTTTATCAATGCTGATGTTTTCGGCATTATTTCCCCTCGTTAGCGCTTCATTATTACAAGAGGACGATAATTTTGAGCCAACACATGAAGGTGTTGATTTCCCAATTGGCTGGAGTGATATCAGCATTGGTTTCGGACCTAATTCACAAGGTTTTGAGATGATATATCCTGCGATGATAGGTGGGAGCGATGATGAAATGGCCGGTAATGGTCCATTCCCTTGGGTCCTCTTTTTTGGTTCAGATGGTGAGGCACAAGATGGTTATATGGAATTGACAAGTAAAATCGTAAAACGCGGTTACATTGTATTGGTAACACAAGAAATGCAGGACTCTAACGACCTTTCGGAAGGAATTGAGATTGCCCAAACAGCACTTGAATTGATGAATGACACAAATAACTCCCACTCTGTAATTTTAGGAGGATTTGGTAATATCGATGTAAATCACTGGGCGCTTGCCGGTCATGGAGTTGGAGCAATGACCGCAACATCACTCTATCCAAATTGGCTAGCAAGCGATAATGGAAATACAACACATGGGCCGAGCGGAATATTTGCAGTCGGTGCCGACTTTTCTTCATGGAATCAACAAGTTGGAGCATTCTCAACAACGGATTGGCAGGCGCCTGCACCAAATACAGGATTCTTCATTACTGGAACTACCGATGAAGTTGCTCCTGCATCGGATGCAATAACCAGACTTCACACAATCAAAGATTTTTCATGGCAATTGATGCACTTATTGGGTGCAAATCACTACCAATTCCAGGACACAACTTCAATTTTTGAAAATGATGATGGTGATGCTACAATGAGTAAAGAGGCACAATTGGATTTGAGTGCAACTCATATTGTTGCCTATTTGGATGCAGCATTAAGGGGAGATCACAGTCGTTTCCGTGATGCTTTCAATAGGCCGGTCTCATCAAGTATTGTCGCCGACCCAGATTCTTATGTTGTTGAAAATCTGTCTTCTGCAGATTGGCTCAAAGTTGGTGCTATTTGGTCGGTGCCTAATAATAATGAATCGATGGGTCCAGAAGATACAGTGAATTTGAAAATGGATTGGACTTTACGTAATGGATTAAATTATTCACAGTTGCCCAGTGAATGGAATGTAACTGTGAATTGTGCTATTGATTCCGCAGAAAATACAACCCTCGGACAAATTAACAGTGGTGGTGTGGCAATTTGTTTATTCCCAATGGCTGATGTTCAACCGGGGCAGAATCGTTTGACAATTAGCGTATATGTTGAAGGGGCTCCTTCTCATAGACACCTGAACATTATTAGAACAGATTCACCATTGGTTGTATTGACTCCACCTGCAATTATCGACATTCCTCAAAGAGGTAGCACTCATGTTGAAAATGGTCTAATAGCGTATGACCCTGATGGACAGAGTGTATTTGTTGAAAATGCAACATTAGTTGGCCAAAACTCCCAACATTTCCACTTCCAAATTGATTCTGATAGCCTCGGATTTACTGTGTTCCATAGTTTAGATGAAGAATGGACTGGCCTGAATAATCTAAGGCTTGAATTAAGTGCGGGTGGTCAAACTATTGACGAAGCAACAGCAGAAATAACACTGCGCGTAATGCCAGTTGATGACCCTGCTATTTTGATTAAAAATATACCATTGCAGGTGATGGATGAAGATTCAGCACCGGTTATATTGAATTTATCTGAATATGTTTTTGACCCGGAAGGTGAGGAAATTGCTGGCCTAATCAATACCAATGCATCTTCACAATTAGGCCCAGTTTCAGTAAACATTGCAGATGGTTTCGTAACAATTACACCACTTGCAAATCAAAATGGTGCAGTAGTGATTCATATGCTGGTTGGAGATGGTTTTAATCCCGCATTAAACCTAGATATTCCTATAAATGTACTAGCGGTTGACGACATATTGGTGACCAATAACACCGCATGGGACATTAATGCTACAGAAGACGAATCAATGGTTCTAGATTTGCGTGATTTTGCTTATGATATTGATGATGACCCGTTGACTTGGTCGATTGAGGGTATTGAATCTTCTAAATGCAATTTTGTCATCGCTGGCAATGACTTATTGATCAATATGAAACCAGATAAATATGGAATTTGTAATTCTCAAAATCTGAATGTCAGCGATGGAAATAGCCATTATTCTGCAACATTAAATGTAACAATCAATCCCCAACCAGATTTGCCTACTATTACGATTGGCAATGTAAATCTGATTGACAAAACGGCTGCTACAGTTCAATGGGACCTCATTGATTTGGATGAAGAACTATCAGCAGATGTTACTTTCTATCTTGAAAACATTTCACAGAATGTCACTTCATCATGTAATAATGATGAAACTAATCACATATCCAAATGTGTTACAATGCTCGTATTGCCACAACAGCACGATGGGAATATTACAATCACTATTCGCGTCACTGACTTAGAATTAAATCAAACAGTCGGAATAGAATATACCTTGGACATGAATCTCAAGCCACCTGCTGAAGAATCTGAAAACATTCAAAGTGATTCTATTTCTAATGAAATGATAATCGCAATGGTGGGAATATTACTAATCATTGCACTTGTGATATTCATCAACAAGAATTCGAATTCTAATGCGCACTTACTCCGCCAGGAATCACTGGATGTAGAACAAGAAGTCGGTAATGATATATCAGATAATGATGAAGAAAAGGATTCAGAAAGTGATTCAGAAACAGGTTCAACCGGCCTGCTAGCAAGAGCGAAGAAAATATGAGTCTCACAATGGAATATTGCCGTGTTTCTTAGGTGGAGACCATTCGCGCTTAGATTTGATAATATTCAATGCACGGCATAAACGCATCCTCGATTCCTCAGGCTCGATAACATCATCCAACCATCCATTTCGTGCAGCGACATATGGGTCTCCGAACTTATTCTTGTATTCGGAAACTAAGCGAAGACGAACTTCTTCCTTATGTTCGTCATCTACTGCGTTTATTTCTCTGCGATGAATAACATTGACCGCACCTTCTGCACCCATTACTGCCAATTCTGCAGTCGGCCAAGCAACGTTATAATCACTCTGTAAATGCTTACATGACATTGCCAAATATGCACCACCGTAAGCCTTTCTTGTGATCAAAGTAAGTTTTGGAACCGTTGCTTCAGCATATGCGAATAATAATTTTGCACCGTGCCTAATAATCCCGCCCCATTCTTGAACTACGCCGGGAAGGAATCCAGGTACATCTTCAAAAGTCACTAATGGAATATTGAAGGCATCACAAGTTCTAATGAATCGAGCAGCTTTTATCGATGCGTCAATATCCAAACATCCTGCTAAAACCTTCGGTTGATTACCAACGATTCCAACAGGCATACCATTCAACCGCGCAAATCCAATAATTATATTATCAGCATATGCCTCAAATAATTCAACAAAAATTCCATCGTCTACTATTTCTTCAACAACCTTGACCATATCATATGGCTTGTTTGGATTATCAGGGACAAGTGTCTCCAAACTGGTATTCAATCTTGTAATCGGGTCTGCAGTTTGCTCAAATGGTGCATCGCACATACAGTTGTCTGGAAGATAGGATAGAATCTCAGTTGCCAATAAACAAGCATCTTCTTCATCGCTTGCAATTTGACAAGCGATACCAGAACGAGAGGCGTGAAGGTTTGCTCCGCCCAATCCTGCGGCATCTACTTCACCACAAATGACCTCAGGTGTTTCAATCGGTGAAGAGAGGAATAATTGTCCATGTTCTTCTCCTAAAATAGTAAAATCTGCTAAACTTGCTGCGAGGGCAGATACGCCAACAACAGGTCCCAATACTAAACTAATAATCGGAATACGCCCACTACATTGAACAAAGCGATCTAGTAATTCACCAGTACCTGCTAAGCCATTGACTCCATCTTGAGCCCTTTGACCTCCGCCATCCCACATGCCAATAATTGGAGTTTTTGCTTTGTCTGCCATCTCTACAATCTTAGCGATTTTCTTGGCATGCATTTCACCCATACTACCTCCATGAACACTAAAATCTTGAGAAAAACAGTAGACTCTCCTTCCATTAATTGTCCCATGCCCAGCAACAACTCCATCTCCAAGAGTATGGTGCATAAACATTCCATGGTCGGTAGTTCGGTGAGTGATGAAAGCATCTATTTCGATGAAAGAGCCTTCATCTAGAAGCAGACTGATTCTATCTCTAGCAGTACCTCTTCCAGAAACACGAATTGCTTCTTGAGCCTTTAGACCGCCTCCTAAGCGAGACTTTTCACGCATACTGCGCAAATTGACAACAGCCTCGCTCTGTTTGTCTGCCATGTTTACCCCACCCGTTGTCAGTTCTTGATTGGTGCGCTCATTCCATCAGGGTTGCGCGCCCCTCTCCGCATAAATCAGCGGCGATAATTGAATTGATATTTTTGCCATTAGAAAGAGCCCAGTGTAGCTTTGCGACAACCGTTTCAGGAGGTGCGATAATGCCATGACCCAAAATCCCCATTTTTATTTGTTTTCGCCCTTTCGAATATACATTCATATCAACAGGTCCGCTAATGCATTGATTGACAATTACTACGGGGACTTCACGATTTACTGCTCTTGTAATACTTCTCCAAAGCAATAGATTTTCTGGAGCATCGCCTTCAGGGTCATCTATTGGGAGGTGTCCTAAACCTGTACCATGTATTACGATTGCTTGGCAACCAATATTCATAATTGCATCAATGTGTTCTGAGATTAGCCATGGTCCGGCAATGAACTGAGGAATACGAATCTCCGTTTCATATTTGTCCGGTTTGGAAGTCACCGTTCTCGTATTTGGCAACTCCAATTCAGCAGAATATGCTTCATTTAATTGATGAGAAGGCTTACCATTGTTAGAACTGATTATTGCAAGAGGTTGCGTATTAATTCCTTTGAATGCATCTCGGCGAGTTGAATGCATCTTTCTAACGCCAATTCCTGGATAGACTGAACATTCCCCATCATTTGAACTGGTATGCATTACTACGACTACTGAATCCCCTGCTCCACCGATTGGGGAGGGTGCATTTGCAGCCCAATGTACAGCAGCAAGTAGATTTTCAGCAGCATCAGAAGACCCTCTATCGCTAGAGCGTTGCGAGCCAACAATGGCAATTGGCCTTGGGCTTTTGCCACCAGAACCTGCCCATGAAAATGAAAGAGCAGCGGCGGTGTAGTGGAGTGTATCGGTTCCTTGAGTAATGACAACTCCATCAACTCCATCAGCGAAAGCCTGCCTTGATGCTTCTATGATTTTGTTCCAGTGTTGTGGTCTCATATCATCTGAAAACATATTGCCTAATTTTATGGCTTCAATATTTGCAATATTCTTTAGTTCAGGTATTGATGAAATTAATTCATCCGGCTCAAATCTTGCTACTACTGCGCCGGTTGCATAATCGACTTTGCTGGCAATAGTTCCGCCGGTGTGTAGAATTCTTACAGTCGGTAAAGATTCATTCACAATTGGCTGAGCAGACTCAATTGTTGAAGGCTGTTCAACGACATTTCCAATAACTTCTAAACTGGTAATCGAGTCAATAGAATAACTGGCATTATATCCATTAACTAATTTTATTGTAATGTGACCTGCAGATGCTGCCGGTAATACGATTCCTTCAATAGTGGTGGAGCCGTTGAGACTTTCCACCTCTACATGGACGCGACTACCAGCGTCAGGCACATCAACCATGAAGACCTCCATCAAGTGAAGGCACATCAAGACATCGGAATCTAATACTTGTCATTAGTTGTTTTGAAGATTAATTTACAGTAGTCAAATCTTAGAAAAACTACTGACTGGTGCCGGGAGCGGGGGTTATTCGGGCTTAGTTGAACCGCCTGTAATCAATATAAAACTAAAACAATAACCAAGTGAGAACTGAACATCAAACATCAGTACAACCGTTCTCGCGGCGAGCGTCACCAAATTGAATATTAAGAATAATACAACTTCAATTTGGTGCCGGGAGCGGGGCTTGAACCCGCGACCTTCGGATGTCTCAGACACCACAATGGGATTGTTTGCACGTCATACGATTGCCTTGTAGGCTGCCCTATGAGTCCGACGCGCCACCAACTACGCCACCCCGGCTTAGCCCGTCGTCGCGCACTCTCCCTTTGAATGATACGGGTCGTCTATGATGAGTAGTCCATTGTAGCCTTTATTCACTGCCAACATTTGGCCGTCAATATGGTGGACCTAAACACTGCGATGGCAGCGGCTGCAACAGAGCGTCGAAAGCGTGTTGAAGGGGAAGAAAAAGAAAAGAAAATCCGTCGAAGTGGGGCCGATCTTGGGTTAGAGCCTTTTGACCCTGCCAAATATGCTGAGAAGGAAAAGGCAGATACGATATCAATGTGGCTTGTACTAACATTTACTCTAATTGTTTCACTACTAATGCGCTATGTGTTGATGCCAAGTACATCCGAAGAAAAAACCGATATTTTGTATCTTCTTCCTCTAACAGCGATGATTTTAATTCCACAAATACACCGCACAATATTGCCAGAAAAATATCTTGAGCATTTCACCAAAGGAACTTGGGTCAAGGCAGGATTTTTGCACACATTCACCTTTTTAGCGATGTCATTTTTATTGGTAAATCCTCCACTTGGAGATATTGTTGCCCCTCAATTGTCCAACGAGTGGTCAATTGCAACAGATGATGGGGTTGAGTTATTATTTGATGACGGAACCAAGAAAAATACAATCACTTGGACTGTTGATTCCAATGGTAAATTGAATGGACAAGTTTGGTTGTTATTCGGATTGGCAGACAATGTGAACTCTGATGGTGCAGAAGTAATTGTGACACTTACCAACAATAATGGAAGCAGGGAACTTTCAGCAACCGATTCATTTTGGACTGATAACGAACAAAGATTGCTAAATTCAACAACAACAACGAATAGCACAATTCCAAACTTCTCCCCTCATGGCGATAAAGACCAACCCTTCGCAATAAAATTGGGCGCAGACCTCCCCGAAGGTAAGCATTCAATATCTGTTGAAATCATTGAACAGGGCGACCCTTGGGTAAATCATAGAACTTACAACTGGAACTTAATAATCGTCAAGGAAATCGTACAAGTCTAAGATAGTAAGTCTGAATGAGCCGCCATTATCGTGCTTAAAATAACTGAAATTTTCTTAATATCTCTTTTTTCATTGGTAATTGCTATCAATTTTGAAATTCGGTATTTACGAATTAGTGGGGCAATTGGCGTCCAACATGCGGCATCTATTAGGTGCTGTTTAACTGTCATACATCCTTGCTGAAGGGACTTGATACCAGTCATTTCCCTACACCCTATTGGAAAAGTGAAAGTGAAAATATCTAATCATTCCTTTTTTAGATGTGTGACGAATCGTGCGGTTAGAGCATCGAGTTGAATATGTTCTCCACCGCCTTCAACCAATCTATAATCAACTTCTGCCATCCATTCAGTTAAATCCAATTTTGCCGATTCGCTAAGGAAATCAGCAGCATATAATTCACGATGCAATTGGTTGACGAAGTCAGTTCCAGCGAGTCCATATTTGTCGAGTAATTCTTTCAGTCTTCTCCTTGCCGCGTGGAAGCCATCATCTCTACATGCCATCAAATATTGATGTAGTGATTCAGGTGGTGCTGTAGCAGAAGTTTCATAGATCAATTCTCTTGTGATGTCATTGTCTAATGCAGCAGCAACTTGAAGAGCAGTAATCGCCTTTCGAAGGTCACCTTGACTGATTCGAGTCAATGCTTCAGCAGCATCATCAGTGAGATTTACTTTCTCTTCCTTTGCAACATGAATTACTTGATTTTTCACTGCTGAATCTGCCAGTGGGCGGAATCTAAAAACTGCGCATCTAGACTGAATTGGTTCAATGATTTTTGAAGAGTAATTGCATGATAAAATGAACCTACAAGTTTGAGCATATTGTTCCATGATTCGGCGAAGCGCACCCTGTGCGTCATTGGTCAAAGCATCGGCTTCATCAAGGAAAATAATTTTGAAATCTGCACTGCCATAGGGTGCAGTTCTAGCGAATTGCTTAACCTTGGTACGAATACTTTCCAATCCTCTTTCATCCGATGCATTCATTTCCAATAAATTCTGTCGATATTCTTCTCCGAACACATCTTTGGTCAAGGCCATGGCAGCAGTGGTCTTTCCAGTTCCAGGAGGCCCCGCAAATAGCAAATGTGGGAATTCTTTATTCGCTGAATAGATAGTTAATCGTTGCACTACGGGCAATTGTCCACGGATATCTCGAACTGATTGTGGGCGGTGTTTTTCAACCCATAAGTCGCTCATAGGTATCCCCTCTGTGGCGAGCCTCCTTCAACATTGGCCTGCTTCAGATTTGAAATGATTAGAAATATAGTCCAGATATTTGGGGATATCATCAACTAACATCATTTACTCTCCCGTAGGGAGAATATGTCGTTTTGAACCAGTTTTTCATGACCATTAAGGGAAAAGACAGTATAAAGGGGACGAGGTGAGAGGAACGAGTCCCATGCTACGCGATAACAAAAAACCACAAACTTCGGTAGCCGTTTTATTGATTGTTCTATTTTTATTTGCTGATTTAGCATTGCCAAGTGCAATACCGGAATGGAAGGAATTGGAAAATTCACCTTCAGTAAACAGAGTCATTTCTAATGTCTCACCGGCAGCAGATACTTACATTGATTCATTTAATCCAACCGATAATTTTGAGCAAGCACAAAATGGTACACTCGAGGGAGGAACTAGTTCTCCAACACGCTTATTGTTCAGTTTCAATATGAGTTTTGGCTCTACCGATACAATCCATTCTGCAACATTGAGTTTGAAGTGTGGGAGTGATGCAACAGGTTCTACCGATATCGCTATCTATTCAGCAGCAATCACTTCTTCATGGAATGTATCCGAGGTTACATGGATGAATTCTGCAACAAATGTTTTGTGGAATTCACCTGGTGCTGATGGTTCAACTGAGCGTGGTGTTTGGGAACCGCCACACCGTGCAGCAGCAAATGGAACAATGCTGATAAATGTCACCGCACATGCACAGCAAGCAGCTTCTAGTAATCAAAACACACTTGAACTCTTAATCGCGTCTGAGGGGGAAGAATATTCCTGTGCCATGAATGATTCAACTATAATAGCCGACAGACCATCTCTAATATTGGACACATCATCCTCAGCAGCCGGCAATGGCGGAAGTGTTTCAGCAGATTTCGTTGAAGAAGGTGCGGCATTGATGACTGGAGATTTCATCCTAATGGCGGAAAAGAACCCAACATTATCCTACAACTCATTGGTGGGCGATGGTGTGGAATTCCAATTATCATTGGATCCAGACTTCAAGGCATTTGCAGACCTTTCATGGCATTATAGCACAATGCAAAATTCTTTCTCAACATCTAGCGGGTCTGGAACCTTTGTCGTCCCAAGTGGGGATGAATTATCCAATGGCTCAGTGGTTTTCTACCGTGTGCGTTCGATTGATTCTACTGATACTCTTAGCGATTGGAATGATAGTTATTTCTTGCTACCTACATTATTGGTTACCGATAATGGCGACGGTACTGCAACGATTGAAATTGATGCAGATGACATGGGCTTGACTGATGATTTCATTGAGGATGCACAAGTTGACCAACGTTCCATCAATCAGAAATTTGGTTCAAATGATAAAATGGAAGTAATGATGTCAACCAACAAAGAATCATTAGTTCATATGAGATTACATTTAGACCAAATTGGATTGCATAGTAATGCAACAATACAAAGTGCGGAAATTAATTTAACTAGATTTTCAACTTCAGGTGCGCCGGAATTGTCTATTCATGAAGTGAATACTGAAGGTGTTTGGGTTGAAGATGATACAACTTGGAGACGTTCTGATTCATCAACACTATGGGATGATGGGGGAAGAGGTTTGCTTTCAGTTTCTAGCGACACGATGGTCGGTACATCATCTTCAACAGATAAATCCTTTGAAATCACTGATGCAATTCAGGGATGGATTCGAGATGGTGCTTCAGGCTCCAAGGATTTCATGGTGATTGGTCGAAGTGATACTGGGTCATATTCATCTAGCGGATTACAAGGAATCAATTTCTATTCATCAGAGAGTAGTGACGATGCTAAGAAGCCAAATTTTGAATTAACATATAGTTGGAGTTCTAACACTACAATTGGTACACCTACACTAACCGGACCAGAGCAAGGAAAAGCGGTATGGGACCAAGTAGGGCACAATCTATCCGGAAATTCAACTCCTTCTCTTACTTGGGCTAGTTCAAGCCCTCCTCTTCCTCCAAGTACATCATATGACATATTATTCCAAATAGCAACCGACCAATTTTTCCGCGATATAGTAAACCAAGTAGATACTAGAACAGATTCAAACTTCACTTCTAGCCAAGGAATTTTCAACTTAACTGGAGTTGATGAATTAACTACTGGAAATATGTATTTCTGGAGAATGTCACATGTTGACAACGATGGACTACGAGGTGAATGGAGTTATTCCAATTTCCTAGTAAGTGGATTATCAAGCACTTGGTTGGGAGATGATAGATATGAGTTTAGACTCAGAGATGGAAATGGAACTACCGATGGCCTTTACCCAGAATGTGACGACACATACATTGACAGTGGCTCTCCAAATACCAACTATGATGGTGAAACAGAAATGCAAATTTCATACAACACTTGGCCTAGTGAAACAAGCGTACTGTTTAATTGCAATCTTGTTGCTAATTTATTGCCAAATGGCTATGCAGTTGAGTCTGCCCATTTAAGCGTTAAATTAGCAGATTACCCACTTGGTTCACCAAATGTTGCCGTTTGGGAAAGTAGGCAGCATAATTGGTCAGCAGAAGATGCAACTTGGACAACATACGATGGGGTCAACAATTGGGGATTAGCTGGTGCAAAGGGTTGGGAGAGAGGGTCTCTTATCGATTCAGCAACAATTGGCAGTTCCTATACAGCAGGTGATACTGTTGAATGGAATGTGACATTAGGTGTTCAAAATGCAATGCGCGAAGATAGGGCTGTGGATTTCCTCATTGGTGTGACTGGTGTTGGAACTGGTAGTGACCGTGATATGATGATATATCCTGGTTCTACTTCTACAGAGAGTTATAGGCCACAACTTTCCTTTGTGTATGTCCCAGGTTCTGACGCATTACCGGATAACCCAGTTCCAACCACTCCATTGAATGGTTCTTGGTCTATTACCCCAGGCATTGAGACCGCACCTGAACATCGACCCGAATTAGGATGGACGTTCAATGGTAGCATGAGTATTGGTGGCTGGGCAGTCCAATTGGACAAGTCTACATCATTCAGTTCTCCAGATCTATTGATGATTACATCATGGTTAGATTCTGGTTTCGATACAACAAACCTCACATTTACGCCTTCAAGTAATTTGGATAATGCTACTACTTGGTATTGGAGAGTAAGAGCAATTTCCACAACCAACCAACTTGGTAATTGGTCTCAAACTTTTAATTTCCTTTTACCAGATATTACTACTTGGTCTATTGATTCAGAGAGTGCAGCAGTAGAATTGCGTCACAGAAAGGCAATGCCAGCACTCAACATTCCCGATTTCACAGACACATATGTGCTCGAAGGTGGAAGTGGTTCAAGTTCAACATATGATGCGTCGGGTTACATTTATGTTGGGGAAATGTCATCAGGATATCAGTCTGCAGGATTGATAAAAATACCACTCAATCAATTACCAAATCCGAGTAATGCAAGAATCACAAATGCAGATTTGAGTCTATACTCATTATTTGGTTCAGCGATTGGCGAGCCATTAGCAATTAGGCCAGTTCTGCAAAATTGGAATGCAGACGCAAATGACACAACATATGATGGACTTAACAATTGGTCAGCATTAGGTGGAAGGCATATCGGTTTAGATGTTGGAAATTATGTAGATATTCAAGACAGTGTGTCTGCTGATTGGATGACTTGGGATGTTACTGAAGCAATACAAGCAGCACAAGCCGCCGGTTCTAGCGAACTATCATTGATGATTTATGCATCTTCAACAGTGACTCAAGATTATGTTCAATTTATTTCAACGGATAGTACTTCATCAGACAAACCATGGCTTAATTTGACTTGGACTAATGGTAGTGCTACAATACCAACAGTGGCAGGAAGCAATACTGGCCCTATCAATAACATGATTACTTGGAATACGTCTTCTCATGCAGTAATACCAGAATACAAACCAACTATGTCTTGGACTCATTCTAATTCAGCAAATATTGATGATTGGAGAATTCACATTATGGCTGATGCAAACGAGGAAATGGAAGGGTTAACCACATATGATTCTAGGACACATCCGCAATTATTTGACTTAACAAACCTTACATTCACACCTGGAACTGACATTAGTCATACCCGCGAAGTACGTTGGATGGTACAACCAATTGTGGATGAGATGTTCGGTCCACGTAGTACCTCTACAGTATTCCATATTCCGGAGGAAAAGAGTGGCGAAGTTGATTCAACTACAGCATGGGTATCGCTTCAAGAAGGTGCATATGTGGAGCCATTAGGATATCCTGCAATTACGGAAGATACCTACCTTGATAGCGGTAATCGGTTCAATAGTTTTGGCAATGCTGGAGTACTGCATGTTGGAAGAAGTTCTTTGTCAAATAATCATTATGCTAACACACTTATTTCGTTTGATCTAGGAGTCCTTCCTCTACCAAGTGCCTATGAGATTCAAAACGCTACTTTAGAAATGACAGTTGCTTCTGGTTCAGGTTCAGTATATACTTCAGTATCAGTGATGAATACTTATTGGAATGAATCTTCTCAATGGGTCGGTGCATCATCTACAGTAAATTGGTTAGCACCGGGGGCACATCAAAGTGCTGATAGTGACATCCCATTTACAGAAGGTGAATGGATTAGTTCTTCTACTGACATAGTCATTTGGAACATGACTGCTGCGATTCAAGCAGCAATTCAGAATGGTCAAAGTACAATCTCTCTAATTCTCCAAGGTGAGCAAGATGGAACAACCGCGATGGGGTCTTATGCATTACACAGTAGTGAATCCGCAGATGTTGATAGCAGACCAAGACTTAATTTCACTTACAAGGAACAGGC